>NZ_JBIMLI010000209.1:0-5421 GCF_051859755.1 Limnospira sp. | reverse complement strand
CTTGCTGTAAAAGGTGTAGTCGGATACGACATGAAACTGTAAGACCAAAACTAACTTAGGTTAGTGGAGGCAGGATTCAGCCCAAGAATCCTCGGACTTCAGGACGAGGAGTGTCAACATCAGATACTTTAATGGTTCGGGAATAACAGATATTCTCTGGTATGCTCCCGGTCTTGACCCGGATTTTATGTGGCACTTTAATCAAGATGGTAACTATGACGGTTTTCAGTTGACCGTTGATGGTCATTATGCTCCGGTTCCGGCAGATTTAGAAGTCTTCTAAGGGTTCCCGGTTCAGAATATCTCGATATTGTCGCCATGGGGGAAGATACTCGTCCATATAAGCCTGAAAACGGTCATTATGATAACGTTCCAAGAGATGCACTAACTCATGAACTACGACATATTCCAAGCACTCTATGGGCTTTTTTGCGAGTTCTAAATTTAGCCAGATGCGACGCTGAGTGATATTACAACTCCCCCATTTAGTCCGCATTTTCTTAATCCCCCAATCGGTGACATTTTCCCCGATAATGGGTTGCCATTTATTCAGCAATTGTGGTATAATATCCTGGAGTTGTTGCCGATACCATTCGGCTAAAACTTGGGCGCGATTGTCCCGAGAAGTTCCGGGATTAACGAATAATTGCACTATCCGAGAATTGGGAATTTTAAGTTCATGTTTCCCTCGGCGTTCTATGACTTCTAAGCGGTAGCGTTTCCCGAAGATATAATGAGTTTCGCCGGATACCATTTCTCGCCGGGATTGACGGGGTTGGGCGGCGAATTTTGCCTGGTGTTTTTTAATCCAAGATAGACGGGAGATAATCGCCAGTCGGATATTATCATCAGTGAAGTGAAGCGGCGCAGCTACCCGCACCCGACCCTCTGGGGGATAGACTCCAATATGCAGATTTTTAATCGATTTGCGAATCACTTGCACGGGAATTTGAGCAATGGTTATCTGGTAATCTGTGGGAGATTTACTGGTAGTCATGTTGCTGTTTAATTAACTCCAAGAGTTGGTTAAGGGGTAGGTCTACTTTAGCATCAACTAGGACGGCATTAAGGGCATTTTTGACCTCGATTTCTTTGAAACGGTTGCCAATCCAGTTGTCTTTTTTGGTGGTGATCACGACCTGATCAATCTTGAGGGCTAAGGCTTCATCTTTGTCTAGGTTATCGTAGAGGGAACGGAGGGCGGAGGTATTGAGGGCAGGGGGATAATTTCCTACGGCTGATCCGGTGGGGTCTGTCACTCGTTTGGCGAGTTGTTTCACCTCTTCCAAATACTCTTGGTAACTGATGGCTTTCTGGTGACGTTGTTCAATCAAAGAATCCAATAACTCCGACATTTCCTCATAATATTTCGGGTTGATCGGACTCTCATCTAAGATAATTTTGCGGATATTATTCTCGATCGCCTCTGCGATCGCTTTATGATCTTGTTTCAAGCCTTCCGGGAGACTCTCCAAAACCGGGAAACCCTGATTAACAATAAGCTGCACCAGTCCCAACTCCTCAAAGTCCGCCACCAGGTTACTGGGTTCAGCGCGGATATAGGTATCCATGAGGTGACGCATGGCGGGTTCATAGATTTTACTATCGATATAGTCCCCGCTGGCAATTTTTACCTCCTCCCGTATTTGGCTATAGTGTCTAACTTCGGCTTTGATGGTTTCCGCTTCCTGGGGGGTGTAGCCTGCGGCTTCCATTTCGTTAGCCAGGTTACTGTAGGCGCGAATGAGGGCGTTAACCGCTTGATAGAAGGCGACCCGTTTCGGTTCATTAGCGGCGATCGCTTTTTGATCTCTGGTGTCTGGGGTACAAAAATAATGGCGATAGTCGGCACTCTCACGGGGACGCGGGACGGGTTCACAGAGGGCGCGGACAGCTTCTAAGGTGGTTTCTAGGCGATCGCACCCTTTAGAAAGGCGATCGCACAATAACCCCGCCACGTCCGCCGCCTCATAGCCATCAAACGCCCCACTGGTGTAATCTGTAACGGCCCCCTGTAGTTGCCGAAACAGGTCCTTATAATCCACAATATAGCCATATTCCTTAATCTTCTCCATCAAGGCGGTTAACCCGACAAATAGCCTGAAATAAGCCATGATCTCGCATAGTTTTATCAATATAGAGATAAGTCGCCGGGGGTGCATCAAATCCCGTCAGCAGCTTATCCACCACAATTAACAGGCGCATTTGTCCCGGTTCCGTAATAAAGCGCCGTTTAACCTCCTGTTCAAATTCCCCCACCCGATACATTGCCACATCTTCCGACTGCTTAAAATAGTCCGCCAACATTCGCCGATAAATCTCATACTGGTGGAGTTTTTCCGTCAGTCCCTCCCCCGTTTCCTCCCCTTTAATATCCGCCGGGGAAGGTTTATAACTGGTGATAATCGCGCATTTACCCTGAAAATCCGTTTGGCTGAAAAGTTCGTAAGTTTTACAGGCTTGATAAATGCTACTACAGACCAGCATCGCGTTACCCCGTCCGTCCATTAACCGGGGTTTCGTTTCCATGTCGAGGAGAATATCGTTAACAATTTCTTCCAGGCGAGACCTACTCGAGAGGAGTTTTTGCATCGTCCCTCATTTCTTTTTAAGTTCAGTTTTAGCCAACTCCGATAAGCCGCGAGTTTTCGCCTCAAACCACTGGTCAATTTTCTGGGGACTGGTTAAAGTTTGGTCAATGTCGCGCGCCTCATAACGTAAATCTAGCACAACCCCATCTCTCACCGCTTCGTTAAATTTGTAGGTGTGGATATAGTCCCCAAATACTTCGATACTGCGCTGTTTATCTTCTTTGAGGAGGGGGGTCCCCGTAAAGCCAATAAATAAACCATCCGGGATAATTTGCTTCATGGCGCTATGGAGTTTTCCCGACTGGCTGCGGTGACATTCATCTACAAATACAAATATGTTTCCCTTGGCGGAAAAGTTGCTGGGGAGTTGCTGGAGACTGTCGATAAATTCCTGAGTCGTATCTTGGGAATGGTTGCCGAATTGGTGAATTAGGGAACACATTAACCAGGGTTGGGTTTCGTTCAGTTTGGCGATTAGGTCGGCGCTGCTTTCCGTGCGGTCAATATCCTCATCCACTCCTTTAAAAATGCTGTTAATCTGTTCGTCGAGTTCAGTGCGATCGCTTATAATTAAAACCCTAGCATCCCTTTGATTTTCGCGAATCCATTTTGCCAGCCACACCATAGTTAGACTTTTTCCCGACCCTTGAGTATGCCAGATAATGCCACCCAGACCCTCTCCGATAAACTTCTGAGCGGCTTTAATCCCGAAATATTGGTTATGGCGGCAGGTTTTTTTAATCCCCGCATCAAATATGATAAAATCGTGGATAATTTCCAGGAGGCGGCTTTTGGCACACAGTAGGCTAAGATGCCAATCTAGGGGACTGTCAAACCCATCAACTTCCCCCTCCTCTTCTTTCCATTCCAGATAATATTTTTCCCGCGTTTCGATAGTCCCGTAGCGCAGTCCTTGGCTATCATTTCCCGCCATAATTAACTGAAGCGTCGTCAAAAACGGGCGGATAAATTCCCTTTTTTGATTATCCAGGTTTTGGCGGATACCTTCAGCCACGGAAACCGTCGAACGTTTGAGTTCTAAAACCGCCACAGCAATACCATTAATATAGAGGACGATATCCGGGCGTTTGGTATGGTTGCCTTTTATGGTCACTTCTTCCACCACATAAAAGCGATTTTTTTGGGGATTTTCCCAATCAATCAGCCACACGGTTTGAGTTTGTTCACCCGCCCCCGTTTCACCTTCACCCCATAACGCAGCAGGCGATAAACGGCCTTATTAGCATCATAAAGGTTTTGGTTTTCTGCCAAGGCTGCGGCTTTATCCAGTTCTCTGATAGTTTTATTAATTAGGGTTTCCTCAACGCCTCGCCCGGTGAGCCATTGGGTTAAATATTCCGCTTCAATATTGCGGTTATTTTCTCGGTCTTTCCAGTTTCCCAGATAGGTATAAACCAGGTGATTTTGAAACAGTTTAATCACTCGGTTTTGGGTGAGTCTTTCCAGTTGTCCAACTTTAATCATAATTTTGTCCTTGGGTGGTAATTTTGAGTAAATATAGCCAACCTACCTGAGTCCGTGCAAAAAATGTTCGCCTACAATCCAGATAGGACAATAGCCCAGAGTTCACGTCTCATTAGGACTAGCTATATCTGCCATAATTTCCTGCTATGGGTTGCTGTCGTTTGGATATATTCAGCAATTGAGCGCGAATAAATTGAGGTTTATTTGGGTTCATGTCAAACTTTCTAAGTAAGGTCGCATTACATTCCGCATTCTGCAAACTTTAGCATAATACCAGAGTTCATCCATTGAGCAGCGTTGTTGTTGCCAACATTCTCGCAAGGCTTCTAGGGCAATATCTAAGCCTATTTTATGGCGAAATTTAAAGCAATCTACTACTGTTTTAGGCATGCTATAAATAGGGACGTTACATCCTTCTATTTGATGATTTTCGACTCCTTCGATTAGAGATAAACCGGACATATCAACAATTCACAGTGGCAAAAGTTTCTCTTGCGGATGACGTGATTTTTGAGGAATAGCTAACCAAATTTCCCAGGGATTTTGGGTGGTGATTTTATGAAAACTCAACGCAGACAACAAGCAAATAGTTCCTTTAGGGACTCGCTGAGTGGCTTCAACAAGGCTATGGTTTTCGGTGATGTCTGCTTTCGGATAAGTATATATTCCGCGTCCAGAGCGAATCAAAAGGCTTTGTTCTTCCAGTCGTTTAAGCGATTGGCGATGAATTCCCTGTTTGGCTAGGTCTTTGGCGCAAATAACTCCCTTTTTTAGTGCTATCTTTAGCACGATTTTGCGGTTTGATGGTGACATTTTAAGTTAAGATACAAGGCAATTTGTGATAAAGTGCAGGTATTTACAAACAAGTACCTACATTTTATCATATATCATTAACAATTAACCGCTTTCTCCCGGTTAACAATTCCTGCATCATTCCCTTTTTTATCCATTCGGTTTTGGCGCGACGTTTTTCTAACGCTGCTATTTCTTTATCCATATATGACAGGACAGAGGCGATCGCTTTTTGTTCCGCAAGGGGTGGGATTGCAACTGTAAATTCCAGCAATTCTTTAACGGTTATATTTGCTTGATTTGCATTGCCTCTAAATATTTTCTCGATATGATTTATATATTCAGGCTTTTTTAAACTATTATACAAAAAAAATTGAGTTTCCTGGCTAAAATTTTTGGATCGAATAATTATTGCATTCTGATTTAGAAGTGATCCAGCAGTTCCCGTAGGGTGCGTTAGGCACATAGATTGAATATTGAATCAAATCCCACCAATATGATAAGTGCCGTAACGCACCATCCCCACAAATTGAGGATTTCGGTGCGTTAGGCA
>NZ_JBIMLI010000208.1:0-5471 GCF_051859755.1 Limnospira sp. | reverse complement strand
TCAGTATAACCATCGCTGGAAGTACCCCCTTCCATAATTATCATGCTGCGTCAGTTTCCCCACCAGAATTTAAATATACTCAGGGGGAGACCCAAGAAATGACCAGTTTTGTGGTAGCAGCGATCGCCCTTAATTTCCACGCTGAGAGCAATTGACTCCCTCTCCCGGTCTTCCTTGGGTCTGCTGACAGTTTCCAGAAGAAATGCCAAATTTGATAGGCCCATTTATATTTTAGGTGGCGATCGCCTGTGGGTGGTTGACTATAGTAGTCTATTTACCATGGGGATGGGGTAGAAATGGGGTGATGGAAAGATCGAAACAGCCAAACCCCTGATAGACAATAGAATAGAAAGTGTTACAATCAGCCCAGTCCTAACAAGAAAAGAATTTGCTGTGATTAAAATGGAAATTGTAGTTGCGTAGGTTTTATTTCACTGTCTCCATCAGGTGAACGTCTGTCATAGTGTAGGTTCTTAGTCGTCTCAGATTGAGATTTTGAGTACAATAACTTAAAAATACATTCATAAGTTTTTTTGCCGACTCCAGGAATTTTTTGCAACTGCCGAAAACGTTTGATTGGCAAAGCATAATTTATTTTATCGACAATATTGCTGCGAATTTTTAACTGAGAAACCCAGAACTGATTATTTTTGTTATTCAGCATCTCAACCATCAAACCTTCTATTCCACTAGCATGGGACTCTCGATCTAAACAAATGTAAACATCTATGTCAAGATCACTTAAATATTTTTCCATAACTTCTCGAACATCATTCCAATTTAACCCCCCTCTATCACAACCCAGCTTCGGAAATGCAATTGATTCAATTTTGGCTCTTTCATAATTGTTAACAAAGTAAGTTAATCCTTGTTCTATCCATTCTAGTTGTGAAGGATACTTCCAATGATTTTTGGTTGCAAAATTCATAATCCAAGGCGATCCATAACCTCGATAGATGTAAGGACGATCGACCCTAACTTGTTTTTGCTTACATCGCTTGAGATAGTCTTCATACATATCCGGATAGCGAAGTTGAAATTCTAAAGCCAAACCTGCTCCCATCACCCCTACACAATTAACTGTATTGACAATAGTTTGTGATTCCACGTTAAACACTGTTGTATCTGTGTACTTAATCATCTGCAACTCTCAAAAATATAGAGAACTCTTGACTTCTACTGATATGTTAACACCATCAGGGATAAGCTGTCGAACTGTTGAGATTTGAAGCTGCGAGCTACAGAAGATTTTAAGAATGCTTTGCACATTTACTCGGTTAGGTACTAACATCTCTGCACACATAATTCTTTTACACCTTTGTTTTCTTGCCAAATCTTCATAATTCCATGAAGATGCTTTTATAATTTCCCAAGGTAACTGTTCTAGCATAGCGATGTCATTATAAACATTTGTAGCAACCGCTGCCACATTTCCATCAGAAAACCATGTTCCTTCTTCTAAAATTAACATCGGATCGATGGCCAGCATGACAATCTGATTCTGAAGCTCCCGTCTTTTATAGAGCATGGTATTTCTAGGATTAAAATAAAAGGGAACATAACCATGCCATTCCTTTCTCCACTCTTGAGCTTCTTCCATAGAAATATCTGTTTGTATGAATCCCCCCTCATGAGATTGATTGTGAGAAAGTAAGCCATTTTTTAAAATCGAATTTAAGTTGGCAACATGGGTCATGTGATACAAATATTTAATTCCCAATTTATTCAGATACTCTCTTGCTAATTGTTTTTTTAAATAAGGATGATCGGGAATAAAATGTCTAATGCTTTCAGCTAATTCTAGATCAATTGTATGACTTGCAGAGTCAAAAATATAAATAATTTCTTCTCTCAATTCTTCGGATATTTGTGCATTAACATCAGCAGGAAGTATTTTTTGACATAGCTGTAGATGTTTATCTGTAGGCAAAGAATCTCTAAAACTTCTTAACTCTGGAGAAAACAACAACTCTGGGGAGAGCAATTCTATCAAAATTAATTGCTGCTTATGATTGAGACTGTTAATTTTTTTGATAACTTTACCTGTGATTTTATCGGCTGATACTGTAGATAAGTATTGATTAATAATCGGCTGCCATATTTCTGGGTCTTGATGCTCAAAACAAGCTTCGAGTACATTGGGATCAGTCTCTTCTGATAATTTAAGTAATTCTAAATTTTTAGCTTGTTCTCGATGGTTATGGAAGCCCAAACCAAATTTGACAAGTTTCCCCTCAACTAAATTACTACATTCACATTTGACTTGACTTCTGTGGACATATAAATCAGGTTCACCTTGTCGTTCAATAAAACCATAGTTATTTTCAACTCCTCTTTTAGCATTAAAACCACCAAACCATTTGATTTTTCCTACTTGTACCATTTGAATACCCTCCTAAGCAATCATCTAATTTTTAGCAAATTATAAATAAATAAAATCAAATTTTTGGTCGTTTTTTAACTCTCTAATTAACGCATTTTCTTGACAAGTAAACAACTTCAATAATTCTTGAGCGCGAGTCATGGATACATAAAGCTGGCGACGGGCAAGAATACTACCATCATTACTATCAGAGCATTGTGAAAAATCTTCCATCCAAATAATAAAAACTGCTTTGAACTCTAAACCTAAAGATGACAAACTAGAAATTAATCGAATTCCTGGACGACTTTGGCTATAATTTTTCTTGCTTTTCTGATCTTTGCTAACCCAATAAAATAAAACATTGGCTTGGCTGAGGCATTGTTGAAACATATTCATCTGTTTTTTATTAGATTGACGGTGAATGACAGCTATATCTTCTGGTTGATAATTTCCAGAGTTTAATATTTTTTTTATTTGCTCTGTCACCACTTGTTCTTGAGTTCGAGAAGAACCAGTAACATAAACCTCTGGACGAGTACCTAAGCGTTGAGCTTGACTGGGAAGAACGATAGGAAAAGTAATGTCATCAGTTTCTGAGACTTTATCTTCAGGCACAGAATGGTTAAGCATTGTCCATGCTGCTGATAGAATTTCTTGAGTATTACGATAATTTTTGTCTAAATCAAATCGCTTGCTAATGGTGCGACCTTGAGCTTGAATTCCAACTTCTTTCCATGTAAAATTATCTCGCTTATAAAGACTTTGACTCCCGTCTGCAACAATCATTAAATCTCCATTTTCTGGATCTTTCAATGCTTGAACACAACAGCGAAACCAAATTGGCACAAAGGTATGAGCTTCATCTACTAAAATTGCATCCCATTTTCGACTCTCTTTTTGTGAAAGAGCTTTCAAAGTCTCTTGACCTACATATTCATCATAATTGGTTCCAGATTGACTAACTAAGGATTTTCCAGTTACAATTTTTGCCCATTCATGAAAGTTCTCTACTATGATTCTATTCTGTTGATCGGCGGCTACTGAATTTTTTATAACCGATCGCAAGTAAGATGCCAGACTAACGTTAAAACAGACAATTAAAACTTGAGCATGGGGATTATTGTTAATAATCAGTTTTGCACGAGCCAATAGCAGCAAAGTTTTTCCAGAACCGGAGACCCCGAAGAAAATCCGGTGTCCTTCTCCAATTCTGCGCGCCAAGTTCTCTTGTTTTGCATCTAGAGTTTTCAGAATTTTGTCGTCAGGTAAAGGATAAAAATTTCCTCTAACACTGGTGGTTTTAGCTGGCTCATCTCTAATCACCATTTCGGGATTGAGAACGCCTTTAATTGTACTAATCTGATCTGATGTTAGTGGCTCAAAACTGAAATCAGCTTTTGTAAACATTTGGCGCAAGCGATCGCACAAATTTTCCGTCGATAAGTTTTTCCAATTTAAAAACTCATCTCGATAGACAGCCTGGGGATAAGGAAGAATCTTATCTAAATCAGTCTCGGCGGCTTTTTTATGGTTGATGTTTGAAATGATGACACCCAAGCCTATCGGAAATGACAGTTTTCCTTTATACTGACCTTCCTGCTGTTGGAGAATTCGATATTTAGGCAACTCGTTAAGTAATTTATCTAGATAATCATTCGCCTGTCGTAAAGGTGATTTTTGCCTAGTTACACTTTTTACATCATCTTTGACAGAAACAATTTGAAAAGTATTAGTATCTGCTTGCCTAATTTGATTAGAATACCAGCCTTTTACTTCTATGACTAACAGCCCTAAATTTGCTCCTAAAATAATAAAGTCGGGACGATGACTGTTCAGCATGGGCTCATACCAAACATAAAAGTTATGATCTAGCCGATCACACAATATTTGATAAAGGTCTTTTTCCCCTTTACTCGCTTTGGCTGGAACAGGAGATGGAATCATAGTGGCCATTTTATTTTTATCCTCTAGTTGACTTGATTTGTTTTTTTGATTCAATGCAATGCTTTTTCGGCTCTGACCTCGAAATCAAAACGCCATAACCCTTGGCTTCAAAGTTGATCGCAGTATTGAATCCCTGAGCGATCAATGTCAAAGACGGTCAATTCATCCGGCTTATATCTGATTATCTAACACGGCTAAACTCCTGACTGTAAATTTTTCTAAATCAAGGCATCGGAGAGCGATCGCACTCCCTATCGAAATCAAACCACTGACAGTCAGCCGAAATGCCCAATTTTAGCCCAATTCCGATCGCGTTTTTCTATGGGTTCTCAGTACAAGGTATGAATGGCGATCGCGCCATCGCGATTTAGGACTCGTCCCTGGGTGAATGTCGCCAGTGCCGGAATTGAAATCAGTTAGTTTTTACACCTCGAAAATCTCTCAAACGGGAAATGATGCGATCGTCTAAACAGAAGATCGCACTACATCTTCTGGTCTAAACTTTCAACGTTCCTGTCCAGTCTTGGCATCTTAGGATTTGGTTTCAGTTTTATCTTTCATTATTTGGGACAGGACACCCGCGAGTACAGAACCAGAAGTTAATCCCGCAAAAACGCCTATTCCTCCGTACATTAATTGTCGCTCTAATGTGGCTCTCGAGTCCAAAACTGAACGGGTGCGGAAGCTTTGACCCGAATACATTTCTCGATTTCTCATTTCATTACAAATTAGGTCGCCAAATGGCTGACAATTTCGATAAAAGCCTCGACCTCGAGAGGGTTCATACAGCGTGTAGGAAACCGGGGAAGCGAAAAATGTGCCAATAATTCCTCCGGCTATTGAGGAAATGGCAACTATGACGAATGTTTTTTTACTGCTCATGTTGTTGGCTGGGTATGAGTTGGGTCGAGTTGGTGGAATACATCGATCGCCTTACCTCCCGGTGTAAGCAACCGAAACCGCCTCCAAAAAGTGCGATCGCACTCCCTATCGAAATCAAACCGCTGACAGTTCCACCTCGATTTAGGGTGCTATCTACCTATCAGCGACAACCACTAAATTTACGCAAATTTAGAAAAATTTAATTGAGCAATTGCCTCTAATGTCAGTGTAGAAGCCATTTACAGGGGCGATCGCCGCCACTTGGGGGGGCTTGTCCGAT
>NZ_JBIMLI010000207.1:0-5502 GCF_051859755.1 Limnospira sp. | reverse complement strand
CTCTTTTGAGCGCAGCGTGTCAACCTATTTCGCTACTTAATGTTGACGATGGTTCAGGCCAGACATTCGGTTTCCCTAATCATGGATGGTTGGCAGTGGTCGGATTTTGGGAATAGGTTTTCCCTCACGCCTTCCGTTCCCCGCTTAAATCCCAGATTTGTGATTTCTGAAACTTGGGGTGGCTATCGCCGTTACTCTTTCCCATAATCGCTCCAAGTAAGTTATAATACTCCTCCTAGGTAATACTTGGACGGTGTATTGCGATTTCTTAAAATGGGATTGACCATGAGTTCCCTACCTTGCTTAGAATCACACCTTCCTAAGCGTTGGGACATATATACAGTTAAGGGGTAAACTGGTTGACAGTTTATCTCCCTCTAGGAGGTTATTTCAGGCATTGCAGCCTTATTTCACTCCTAAACGTCTCGCACCTCCTAAACGTCTCGCACCTTCACCTACATTATAACTGATTTAAGCCAGATCGACCTTAACCACCCGATTTTTTTCTTCCTCAGCTTTAGGGAGAGTCAGGCTAAGAATGCCATCTTTATATTCTCCATGAACATTAGTATTTTGGACCCGAATTGGTAGAGGAATCACCCGGCGGAATTTACCATAGCGAAACTCACTGCGGGTTACTCCTTTTTCTTCCGTGTGTCTTTCTAATTTCCGTTCCCCACTGATAGCAATAGAATCCGCTGTTACCTGTACATCAATATCTTCGCGATTCATTCCGGGAACTTCTAATTTCAGATGTAAGGCTTCCGGCGTTTCCTGAAGTTCCGCTGCTGGTACAAATGCAGAACCCACATCTTCCGAAGTAGTAGTTAAGCTATCAAACAAGTGATTCATTTGACGTTGCAGAGTGTCAATTTCCCGGAAAGATTCCCAATTAAAACTAATGATTGCCATAATCTTTGCTCCTGTTTTATATCCTGGTTTACTTGAGGTTATCTCTTACCTCTTGTCTTACAGAATAGTCAATTTATCTTAGTTTTGGATTCGGTTTTAAACACTGAGAATATGGCAATAACCGAACTGCTTTAGTTTCCCTTGGTGGTACGTTAAACCGTACCTTAATGGTCGTGAAAAGTGAACCCACCCCCATCATTCATTAATCCAGATAGTACCCCGGTCTCAGCCGGATTTCCGACTTGCCTTGCCTTTTCCCCAGAAGCAGCGTTATATTTAGACAATCCACACTCTGAGGGTACTGAGGGTACTATGAAAATTTGGGTCAACGAACAGCTAGATCCCAATGGTATTGTCTATTCTTGCATTGCTTGTTGTGACGAAACTCAAGCTATGGAATGTCATGAGTCTTTCCAAAACAATCTCACCGAAACTCAAAAGCAAATGGGTTGGGTCGCCAAACTCCGCACTGTCGAGTCTTGGGATGATGTCCCTGTTAGCGCTTTAAAACTCAATTAGCACCCCCATCAAATTAAAATCCAGCCCCAAAGTACCGGGCTGGATTATCTAAATATTCTCGGTGAGACTTACTAAAAACCCATTAACCTAGTCAGTCTTTTGAAAGTCTAGGGAAGCCGAATTCATGCAGTAACGCTTTCCTGTCGGTCTTGGTCCATCCTCAAAAACATGGCCTAGGTGAGCATCACACTTAGCACAGAGTACCTCTACCCGGCGCATAAACAAACTATTATCCTGTTCATATCGGACACTATTTTCCGAAACCGGTTCCCAAAAACTTGGCCATCCCGTACCGGAATCATATTTGGTTTCTGAGGTGAATAACTCATTACCACAGCAAACACAACGATAAACACCCTTTTCTTTGTTATCGTAATATATGCCAGTAAAAGCGCGTTCAGTCCCCTTTTTCCGGGTGACTTTGAACTGTTCTGGTGTTAGCTGTTGCTTCCACTCTGCCTCAGTTTTTTGTACTTTCTCAACCATAAATGAGTCACTCCGATTTGTGTTCTCCCAAAGCCTAACTTAAAGCCTAACTTAAAACCTAATTCAACGCCAGCCATTTTTGAGCATTCAGGCGCTGAACCACCCCAAACACCAGCAAATCTAAAGTAATCCGGCGCTCATCTCCCAAAAATCCCTCGATCGCCGATGGTTGAGTACCATTAGCCGCCCAGGAAAAAAACTTTGGACCCTTAATATCTTCTTGGGGAAAGTAGATATTAAACTTCCGTGCGCCACCTTCCCAGCTTCCCGTCACCTGCCAACAATCTTCTGCAATTTGTAGGCTAGGCGGAAACTTAGCCTTGACTAATGCCACATCGAGATCTGTAATTCCCTGTTCCTCCAGGGCTTTCTTAACCGCCGGAATATAATGATTTTCGATAAACTCTGGAAACGGCTTATCCTCCACTGCGGGGGGTTTCTCCTTTTTCGCCTTGGCGGCCGGTTTTTTCTTTTCTTCTTCTGACATCGATAGTTCCTGAGTTACAATTCACCCAAACGTATTCTATCGCTATTCGATCGCGATCGCCTTCCCCCAAAAAACCTCCCCACCTTCCACAACAGTCAATTTCCCCACCCTCAAATAATCACATCAGTTTTGCTAATCTATGCCCCTCCATCTATTTAATATTCCAAAGATTGTTAAGAATTAATACATTTTTATTGCTAATCTCTCGCAAAAAGTTGACGAGATTCTGGGGGTTATGGTATCCTCAGATAAATCGCATCCAAGGGCTTCCTGTGTCTTGATGCCAAAATAGAGGCTACAACCCTCATTATATCGTCGCCTAAATTATTCTCTCACCACAAGTTAAAATTCACGATGCACGAGTTTGGAAGCCAAAAGCGATCGCCATTTTCTGAGATGTTGACAAAATCGACATTATGTGCATAGGATGCAATTTTCCGCAGTGAGGGAATTTAAAGGATGTTAGCGAGTGCGATATTAATCCTAGTGATGGGTTTTTTTGCTGGGGAACTTGCCCGCCGATTAGGTGCGCCGCCTCTAATTGGGATGATTTTGATTGGCATTATCATGGGTCAGGAATTTGGCAACTTAATTAGTCCAGAAGTCCTAGGGGCTGCCGACGATCTGCGACTGGTAGCGGTAATGATCATTTTAATGAAAGCAGGTCTAGGACTCGATCGCTCTAAACTAGCGCAACAAGGAACAGTCGCCCTCCGGCTAGGATTTTTCCCCGCTTCAATAGAAGCCTTAGTAGTAGCGATCGCCTCAATGTTCCTATTCAATTTTGACTTCATGACAGGTCTACTATTAGGCTGCGTAGTCGGCGCAGAGTCACCCGCCGTTATTGTCCCCGGAATGTTGCGCCTAAAAAGCCTAGGCTGGGGTGTGACCAAAGGCATTCCCGACGCGATTTTAACAGGTAGCGCCTTATCAGATGTCCTGCTATTATTAGTATTTAGCCTACTGCTAAACTTTCTGGGTTCAGGAAGTACAGAAGCCATTAACCTAGGGTTCATCAGCCTATCATCCTTACAAATTCTACCATTCCAAGTAATCCTAGAAATCGTCCTAGGATTAGTAGCAGGTTTCCTAGGCGCGCGATTATTAGTATTTCTATTAGTCAAGCAGACCTGGACGCGCAACGTAGTTCAAGACATAATCATCGCCGCCAGTTTAGGACTGTTTCTGGTAATTTTCAGCAACACCTTTCCCTACTACTCCGGCTATCTAGCCGTGATGGCGATGGGATTCTTTTTAATCGAATTTGATGCCCCCCTAGCGCGATTAATCCGCAATAGTTTTGATGTATTGTGGATAGTAGCGGAAATTGTTTTATTTGTAATCATGGGGGCTACCATTCAGTTACAGGTTTTAGGGGATGTCTTATTACCGGGTTTATTATTAATAGTAATTGGTCTGGTAATAGGTAGAGGAATAGGCTGGTATTTATCGACATTAGGGAGTAATTGGAATCGCCAAGAAAAGCTGTTTTTATTGCCGGGAAATATGGCAAAAGCCACCGTACAAGCGGCTATTGGTGCTTTACCTTTAGCGGCGGGAATTGAGGGAGGGGAAATAATTTTAGCGATCGCCGCCTTATCAATTCTAGTAACCGCCCCCTTGGGTGCTTGGTCTACCCAAGTATTTGCGCCGAAACTCTTAGAAAGGGGAGAAGTAGACCCCACCAAAGTAGCCGTTAAAGGTCATCCAGTTTTATTAGCTGCTGTAGACCCGTCACCCCTATCAACTTCCGTATTGCTAAAAGCCGCCGACCTAGCGCGGCGCAGCCATGGTAAAATCATCGTTTTATATGTAGATAATGTGGGAGACGAACCGGGAAGATTACAACTAGAAAAACAAGCGCACCAACTTCTAGCAGATATCCGCTTTGAATTTATGGTATTATCAGGATTAGTACCAGAAACCATTGTCAAGACCGCCGCCAGTCGCGGGGTGACTGATGTAGTAATTGGTACCAAATCCATGAACGGTAAAAAGATGATGGTTAACTCAGTCTCTCAAGCCGTTTTAGAGATGAGTACAATTCCGGTAATTACCGTATAAGGAAACCAGAGAAAGTAGAGACAAGGCGGGTGTCTTATCTCTACAATTGGGTAGTGTTAAATCTCAGCGTAAGCACGTTCAATTAAACGTCGCGCCAGAGTTTGAATACCGGTATGAGTGTAGTAGTTAGTGGTCATGTCGAGGAAAGCCGCCACATAATCCAACTTATCGTCAGCGATATCGACAAAACTCTGAAGGTTGCTAACCACCTTAGAAGGTGTCAAATCATGATCGCTGACAAAACCACTCATCCAACCTGTGACGGAATTAAAACTTTCCTGAACAAAATGCAGCTTTCCGTCTGGGTCTCCCCCAGGAATCATGGGATTAATCCGTTTAAAACCCTCACTTTTCTCCAATTCAGAGGGAGTCAAATTCGCAATAATACTCAACCCCTTTTGAATAAAATCGGGACCCAAAGGGATTAACCCATCCAAACAGACCAAAGCCGCCATACGCATGATAGACTCGCCGCCATAGTTAGCGAGAGAGGCGACAAAATCGCCGATACTATCCCCAGGAATGCCATTAATTTGGCAAAAGGCGACCAATTCAGTGACCACCTTTAAAGATAAATCGATCGCCTGTGCTTTATCAGCTTTGGGGGTCAAGTTCCCCAGGAAACCGAGAAAACTGACATTCTGGCTAATTTTATTAGCCAGCGCCGCCGTCCCTAAAGCGGTCCCCGCACTGTCAATAGTTTGATATAGCCAAAGTGCGCGTTGGTAGCCCTGAGATTTATCATTATAAAGCCAGAGGGCGCGTTCACTGATATCCTGAATCAGACCCGGATCATCCTCGCCAGTGATAGTTTTAACGGTATTTTCAAAACCTACCAAATTATCCCACTGACCAGGAACTGCAAAATCTAGCCCCCGCAACACCATTACAGTTATCCCACCAGTAGGGAGTTCATCAACCAATTCAATAATAGACTTACTCACAATTCAGACTCCTTGCTGATACATTTACGCGACATTTATCCGGCTATTGCCTGACAATGCGACGATAGCACTATTACCCGTTAAGGTAAC
>NZ_JBIMLI010000206.1:0-5530 GCF_051859755.1 Limnospira sp. | reverse complement strand
GGCGACCTAGAAATTAAACAATTTCTGCAAACACTCCCCTAAAAATCAGTAGGGGCAGCTTTCCGCCGCCCCTAAGACCAAACTACATTGATGTACCTACACTTTCGCGATCGCCATCCTCATTCGTGCCTTCATAACCACTTTGAACAACTAGACCGTGGTTGTTGAAGCTTTTCCAGGCAGGCGAATTAGGCGAGGAGGTGGCAGCTACATCAGAAACCAAAGCAAAGCCCCCACCCGTCGAAGCCACTAGCCCGAGTAACACAATTATTCTCTTCATTTTTTGATGCACCCTGATTCTCTACTTACCCAGTGCGACTTGGCTGGGCAGCCCAAAGTGGGTTATAGCTATCTCCCACCCGACAGCAAAATTAATCAACTCATAACCCTGGACAGAGGCAGTCCTCTCACCAGAGACTTGTTAACTAATTACTGCTTCGATCCTAGGTTTACATTGTCTTACAAACCTATAGGTTTGGGTAGTGGGCAGTAACCCATCAGGGGGATAACCACTGATCATCTCAATTCTCAATTACTATAAACTTATACCTAGTTAGCGCTATGGTCGGCGGGAGTAACTATCAAAATTGGCAGTTTTTCTGAAGAGGCAAAAAACTTGATGGGAGCCAATTCTACTGACTCCCCAGACCTGCTAAATTTTTCTGGTTAACTGTAAATATTAGAAACGGATTTTTCAAACTCCATGCGCTGTTTAGCTTTGTTGAGAAAATATCCATTCATCATCGCAGAAGCTAGAAGGCGACCAAGATTTTCACGGCTAGTAGTAATTGTGACATCAAAATGCCCAGAAGGCAATCCACCAAGTATTTGCAGTAGATTATGTTCCATCAATTGGGCTACATCGGGATCAGGTTGGGAGAGTTGGGCTATTGTTTCCGGGGGCATTGATTTCACATATTGCCACAATCCATTACTGCCGGAAAGGCGATCGCCACAAAACTCAGGAACTCCATTTGACTTGTTATTCATTTGCCAGATCCTGTAATAATCTATCTTTAACTATACTATAGCCATATCACTAGCACCATCGACAGTGATTAAAACCGAACCTCAGCAGACGGCTACCGTAACTAATTTCCCGCCTGATAACGTTCCACTAGGATAATTGCCACGATATCATCAATGGGTCTAGGGGGAACCCGCATCCCCTGGGGTAACAGACGAGAAAGACCCTGGGGGGGATACATTTCCCAATAGCGATCGCGTGCTTCCAAAGAACTATAACGCTCATCAACTTCGGCTATGTGAATAGACTTGGGAAGAACCGCACGCATTTGTTGTTTCCAGGTCTGGGAAGTGGTTTGATTTCCCATCACCACCATTTGCACCGAAAACTGACTACAGAGTGATTTTACCGTAGCGATCGCATCATTCGCCGCCACTACCTGATGATAATAAACTTGTTGATTGTCCCCTACCACCGCCACCCCGCATTTATCCCGACCCGGGTCAAAACCCAAAATCACCATCGCCAAACCTCCGCCCAATCAATATCATCCAGTTTTCGGGTCGGTTGACGAGTGCTAATCAACACTTCCCCATTATGACGCGCAAACAAATCCAAGCGCAGGGGACCGATAGTATAAATATCTTCCGCCGCCACCGCTTGTAGTTCCAGGGTTTGATTATACCCCTCCAACTGCTGAATAAAATAAATCAGAGTATCTATGCGATCGTCACTCATTTCTATAGAACCATTTACCACCCCCACAAAACGAGCCCTAAAACTCGAAGCATCTAAAAGCTGTTCTAATTGCTGTTGCAGTCTTTCCGAACTCATCGTAGCCGGATTTAAAGAAGTTCCTGCCACTACTTCACCGCTGCTAAATAACAATCGATTCGGTTCCGCCATGGTATAAACCGCCACCCGTTTTTCACCCACCAAATAATTAGCAGCCGCGATTATTTGCACCACATACTCTCCACCATTATTAATTTCCTCAATCAGTTCTTCCACCTCCGCTTTAGTAATCATCACCACCATATCTTGGTTAGCACTTTGATTACCCATTTGCACAAATTTTAGGGCCTTCCTGTTCGCTTCTTGTAGCAGTCTATTTACCGTTTCTATAGAACTATTTTTATCGCTAATTCTCACCAATCCACTCGCCAAAATCTCACCCCTTTTTAGAGCCACACTACCCTCTCGCAGCATTTGAAAACCCCGTTGGGCATTAGCTTTTTGTTGTTCCAATTGCTGTTGAGCTATTTCCAATTCCGCTAGGCGTTCTTCCCGTTCAGCAATCACCATATCTTGGTCAGCAATTTGGCGATCGCGCTCTTCTATCTGAGCCGAAACCCTCTCCCGCTGCTCGATTAAATCTTGACGTTCTACTTGCAGTTGATCTATTTCAGTTTCTAGATCTTGTTTTTGCTGAGATACTTGACTTAATTGATATTCTATGCTATCAAGTTCCTCCTCAATCTCGGTTTTAGCCGCTTCCATTTGGCTGAGTTGATTCTGAAGTTGATGCAATTCACTCTCCGTATTTTGCAGGCGACTTTGAGCCCTTTTCAATTCTTGCTCACGTTCCAAAACTTCTACCTTAGCATTATTAAGAGAAGAATTAATTTCGTTTAAGTAATCAACCGCTGCTTGTAGTTCATTTTGAGCCTGTATTAACTCTGATTCTACCCGATGTTTTTCCACCTGAGCATGGGTCAAATCCCTCCGAGCTTGGTTAAGTCTATCCTGAATTTGGTCAATAGTAAACACACCCCGGCGCAGAGGTTTGCTGGTCGCGAATAAAATCACTAGAGTCAAGGCGGAAAGCATAGTTCCCGTAGCCATAGTCACCACCGCCGCCGTTTTTTTGGGGCGCATTTTAAATAAACTCAGGCGAGCCTTACCCACCTTAGTCCCGAGGCGATCGCTCACCACCGCGATCACCCCTCCGAGAGTTAGAATAGCAATAACAAAAATAACAGCAGCGGTCATATCAATTTCCAGGCGACTAGATCAATGCTCGTTCACGAGCCCCCACTTGATGGCGGGAAGTGGTAGTATCTTCAAATTACAAGGATTTATCCTAGGCTAGTGGCGGCAGCCGTCGCGGAACACCCAGAACCTTTACCGGAGTTAGTCCCCATTTCGGGGCTGTTAACGAAGACAAGCTTTTACCTAGAGTCCGACGGATATCAACCCACTGCGGAGGATTTTACAGGTTTTTATTTGGGGTTGAGAGGTTCTGCCCAAATTGGGGGAGGAATTTTTGTCCACCCCTTGCCATACCGCCAAACCCAACCCAATTCTAGCACAAAAATCAGGTTTCCCTACCGAATATTGGCTAAATCTGACCCCTACCTCCAGGCTAAAAAAAACAGCAAGCCTGGGGACTACCGAATCGATATCATCCCCAAAACCTCCCGGTATGCGATTGTGTTTGAGTTCAAGGCGGGAGCAACTGCTGGTCAGTCTGTGACCGCCAGACTCACGCTCGGAATTTTTCAAGTAAATTGTTGGCTGAGGGTAACAGGATTATGAACAGTAATTTTCTTTTTATAAATGGAGATCATATTTTTCTCTCGTAAGTCTCCCAAAAGTCGAGTTACAGTCACTCGCGTTGAGCCAATAGCTTCAGCGATCGCCTGATGGGACAATTTGAGATCAATACGAATCCCATCTCGACCGGGAACCCCAAAATCTCGACACAAAATCAATAAAAAACTGACCAATCGCGATCCCATATCCCGATGCGCCAAAGTTTCGATCATCATCTCCGTTTGCAGAATGCGAGACGACAGACCCCGCAACATCACCATAGACAATTCGGGATCACTTTTCAGAGCCTTTTCCACCTGTTCAATGGGAACAGAAAGCAATTCCACCTGGGTAAAAGCCACCGCATGGTAAAACCGATCAGACTTATGACCCGTAATCAGCGAGAGGACACCAAAGACACTATTTTCCCTAAGTAGAGCCACAGTGATTTCCTCTCCCGCCTCATAAACCCGAGACAGCTTCACGGCTCCCTTAATTAAGACATAAACCCGCTCGGCTGGATCACCGGGGAAAAATATAGTTTTACCACGGTCAAAACTCTCCACCACAGGGGGAAACGCTCCGCCACCAATTTGACGGAACACTGATGCTAACGGTCTATCATACGTCACTGACCCGATTCCTTCCACTTAACCACTGCGCTAGTTTGACTCTGACTTTATCCGACTTCAAATGTTCACCGACTCCCTCGTTAAGCGAAAGATTATAACGGGAGATCCCCTAACACTCACCTAGAGTGATTCCCTGGCACAAAGGTTTTTACCCTGACCTGGAATCAAAATTGTGAGTATCTCAGGAAGTCCATTTATACAGGTCATTGGTTTCATGTCTACCCAGAGTATATCTAAGCCAACGGAGTTTGTGTCGAAAAAACGACTAAATTGCCATATTTTGGCGATGGGAAAGATTTTGACCTGAAATTAGCAACCTGCGATCGTGAACTGGGTGCATACTATGCCCGCCTGCTCCTGAGTCATCTAGGCACGCCAAAGGGATTTTACCACCCAATGTCTTTTTTTCAACCCCCAATTGTGGGAGTTTGATCGTCCCCTTTTCAAATACAATAATCTACTATGTTGGATTTAAACGGAAAAAACGCACTGGTCACTGGCATTGCTAACGAGCGATCCATCGCTTGGGGTATTGCCCAACAACTCCACTCCTGCGGTGCTAACCTAGGAGTCACCTATCTACCCGATGACAAGGGACGGTTTGAAAAAAAGGTTCGCAGTCTAGTTGAACCACTTAATCCCAGTATCATCATGCCCTGTAATGTTCAGGATGATGCACTGGTAACATCCCTATTTGATACCATCCGAGACCAATGGGGGAAACTCGATATCCTCATCCACTGTCTGGCTTTTGCTGGTAAGGAGGAACTATCGGGAGACTTTAGCACCGTTTCCCGTGAGGGTTTTACTCGCGCCTTGGATATTAGTTCCTACTCCCTGGTACAGTTGAGTGGGGCTGCTAAACCCTTGATGACCTCTGGTGGTAGTATTGTCACCCTCACCTATTTAGGGGGAGTCAGGGTGGTTCCCAATTATAATGTCATGGGAATTGCTAAAGCTGCCCTAGAAATGAATGTCCGTTATTTGGCTGCTGAATTGGGCCCCTTGGGGATTAGGGTTAATGGTATCTCCTCTGGACCGATTCGGACTTTGGCTTCCTCAGCGGTTGGCGGCATTTTAGATATGATTCATCATGTGGAGGAAATTGCCCCCCTCAAGCGGACTGTAACTCAGACTGAAGTGGGAAATACGGCTGCTTTCCTATGCAGTGATCTCTCTAGTGGGATTACTGGCCAGATAATTTATGTCGATTCTGGTTACTGCATCATGGGAATGTAACCACAAATATATCGACAGCCCACAATATCTATCATGGGACTCGGGGAGCGGTGAAATTAACTGTTCCCTGTTCCCTGTTAAGAGCATGATTTAATCTCAAATTAGGTTAACATTTTACGGCAATACGGTATAATACCAAGTATGGTGCGAGACCTTC
>NZ_JBIMLI010000205.1:0-5582 GCF_051859755.1 Limnospira sp. | reverse complement strand
GGCAGTGGTCGAGTGAGAGGTAGGTTCCTCTATTACGCCTTCCGTTCCCCGCTTCAATCTGACGGGTTGTGAATCCTGAAACTGGGGGTGGCTACCGCCGTTACTCTCAACTTCCTGCTTTACTAGATGGGTTACAACTCCATCGTTCTAGTGTTCTGTCTTGACCTTGAGTCTCTCTGCCTTATCTGGGTGTCGAGTCCAGATGTTGGAACACATAGATAGTTATGGGATGGTCAGGGCGCACTCCTTATATTCTACCAAGGAATAGAAGTCCCAATAGGAGGTTATTTCAGGCATTGCAGCCCTATTTCACTCCTAAACGTCTCGCACAACCATTACTATTGTATCACGAAGTCGCCCTGAAGTGCAAGGTTTGAGACCCAGTTTCTTGATAAAGTATGATTAACATGAGGGTGTAACAGTCTGGGGACCGCTGGAACAATATTGCTAAACCTCCCACTAAACTCAGTTGATGAAAAGGCACATAGTCAAACATTCCGTATCGCTCACTTGTAGATGAATATAGCTCCCTCTGGAACTCAGCGGTCTACAATGGTCTACCTAATCGCGAACAACTCTCAAATTAGACGGGCGGGTTGGTGGGTTGGCTTGCTTATGGTGAAGAGTCACCTACGGTGTAATCTACTCCCCTACAGACACATTAGTGCCAGTACTGACCATCGAAGCCCCCGAATTGATGAGCCCTTCCAGCAGGAGATCGGTGCATGAGTTCCCCCAACAGAAAATTGAAGCCCACCATATTAGTGGTTGATGATGAGCCAGATAATTTAGATCTGCTATACCGGACTTTCCATCGGGAATTTAAAGTTCTCAAAGCCGAAAGTGGGCCGGCTGCATTGAAGATCTTAGAAGAGGTGGGGGAAGTAGCAGTAATTATCTCTGATCAGCGGATGCCCTATATGAGTGGCACAGAGTTTCTCAGTTTGACCGCGACTCAATATCCCGATTCGATCCGCATTATCCTCACTGGTTATACGGATGTTGAAGACCTGGTAGAGGCAATTAACTCCGGTAAGGTGTTTAAATATGTCACTAAACCTTGGAAATCTGATGAACTCAAGGCGATCGTTCAGCAAGGTTTAGAAACTCATAATGTCCTGAAATCTCGCACAGAGGAACTACGCCTAGCACAAAAACAGGAATCGTTACTTTATGAAGTGACAAGTACCATTCGCGCCTGTCCTAATTCCCAGGAAATGTTGCAGCGCATAGTTGAAACAGTGGGTAAAATGTTTGAGGTGAGCTATTGTCTGCTGCGTTCATTCGGTGTGGGTTCAGACCTGATAGGGCTGGGGGCTGGAGTCAGCCCTACCAAACAGGATATCACTGCTACACAAGGGAAGGAGTGGTTCGCATACTTAGCGGAAGGTCAGAATCATCAAAATTCCACGACAGACAACATCAGCGTTATCAATAATAATGATCTGGAATTGAGATCCCTGGTTTGGGAAACTACGGAAGTAATGATTCTTTCGGAAGGTTTGGGAAATGATATTTCTGACCACGATGGACCAGAATGGCAGCAGCGACGAGACGTTTACCAACGTGCAGATATTCGCTCCAGTTTGATAGTGCCTCTGTATTACCGTCAGGAATTGTTGGCGGTTTTGGCGCTGCACCACACGGGATCGCCCCGTAATTGGCATGAACATGAAGTGCAGTTAGCTGCGGGTGTAGCAGATCAGGCGGCTTTGGCATTGTCTCAGGTGCGCGCATACGAGCAGGTGCGAGAATTGGCTCGTAGGGAAGCGCTGGTTAATACGATTACCAATGCTATTCGGTCTAGTCTTGACCCTCAGAAAATTTTTGCGGCTATCACTGAGCAATTGGGGGAGGCTTTGGAGGTTGATGGCTGTGCTTTGTCTCTCTGGAGTCCGGGAGATGAATATATGCAGTGTGTAGGCCTTTATAATGCGGCGATTAAAGAAACAGTAGTAGAGACTAGACCGGCGGCTTTGTCTGAACCTGATACCAGCACGACGACGAATTTGCCCCTATTGGGGGTAGAAACTAATCAATCCATTGAGTCCGATCAGTCCGATGATTTGCCTCAGTCGGCGGCTCCTATTAGTGGCAACCCGGTGCTTCAGGAATTGATTAGAACTCGCGCTCCGGTGGCGATCGCTGATATCGAACAGCGACCAGACTCGATGGTGATGTTGCCTTTGCGATCGCCTTCTAAGGCTCTATTGGTCGTGCCACTATTGCTCGATGGTGATATTATTGGCAGCATATCCCTACGCCAAAATCACCAAGTTCGCCATTGGCAACCCTCCGAAATTGATATGGTCCTGTTAGTGGCAGCCCAAGCCGCTTTGGCGGTACAGCAGGCTCGTCTATACCAAAAAACACGCCAGCAAGCAGAACGCCTATTAGAAGCCGACCGCCTCAAAACTGAGTTTTTTCAAAATGTCTCCCACGAGTTTCGCACCCCTTTGACTTTGATGATAGGTCCTTTGGAAACGGTGGTTAATCAACAGCAGGATCTGTCATTAGACCAAGCGAAAATTGCTCTGCGTAACTCCAGGCGACTATTGCGCTTGGTTAATCAATTATTGGATTTGCAACGGTTTGATGCGGGACGAATGCAGCCCAGTTTTCGCCCCTGTGACCTGGTGGAGTTTTGTCAGCAAACGGTGGAATCATTTAAGTCTTATTGCGATCGCAAACAAATTAATCTAGTTACCAATTTACAGAGTTGCCCCCAACTTTATCTTGATCTGGAAAGGTTTGATAAAGTCCTTTACAATTTGCTCTCTAATGCCATGAAGTTTACCCCCACCGATGGCACTATTACCGTTAGTCTCCAGCCCGAAGGGAATTATTGCCGTCTTATGGTCAAAGATACCGGGATTGGTATTAAACAAGAACAACTCCCCCATTTATTTGAACGCTTCCGACAAGCTGAAGGTTCAGCCAATCGCTCCTTTGAGGGGAGTGGCTTGGGATTGGCTCTGGTTAAAGAGTTGGTCGAACTCCATCATGGTCGCATTACTGTAGAGTCTGAGTATGGTCAGGGAACTACATTTACCGTCTGGCTACAAATGGGGAATCTTCATCTACCACCAGAGCAAGTCCTTGATGTTCCCGCTGAGTTTGATGCACGTCGAGCAGCCGTAGAATTGGCTGATGTGGAGGTCGATTTACCAGATGTACAAATTGACGACATAAATCTGCCGGAGGTTTTGGTTGCTGACGGTTCGGCTTCCCTCACGGACCACGGACAGTTGGGGTCTAATACTGTCCTGGTGGTGGATGATAACCCCGATTTGCGCCGCTATGTGTCGATGATGTTGCAAAATGCCGGATTTAATGCAGTTTTGGCTAAGAATGGCGCTGATGGTTTTAACAAGGCTCAGACTTATCATCCTGATGTGATTGTTACTGATTTGATGATGCCCCAGGTGTCTGGGTTGGAGTTGATTCGCATGATTCGCTCCTCACCTGAACTTAGGGGAACTCCAATTATTTTGTTGACTGCTAAGGCTGATGAGGATACCCGCATCGAAGGGGTTGAGCGCGGCGCTGATGCCTATGTTTCTAAGCCTTTTAATGACCGGGAGTTGATAGCTGAGGTCAGGAATTTACAGGCCCTCAAGGCAGAGGAACGACGGGTAGCCCATTTGAATAAGTATCTGACTGAATCAGTATTGCGACGGTTTTTGCCGGAGTCTATGGTCAAAAAGGCGGCGGCGGGGGACTTGACTCTGGATTTGCGCCCGGAACCGAGGCTGATTACCATTTTATTTAGTGATATTGTCGGTTTTACTCGGATGTCTAATGCTCTACAGTCTCAGGGGGTGGCGGAATTGCTTAATGAGTATTTGGGAGAAATGACTCGGGCGGTTTTTGAGAATCAGGGGACTGTTGACAAGTTTGTAGGAGATGCGATTATGGCTTTGTATGGAGCCCCGGAGGAGATGAGCCCCTCTGAACAAGTCCGACGCGCGATCGCTACGGCTAGACAAATGTTGGTGGCTCTCGAAAAACTTAACCAGGGTTGGCAGGAACGAGGTTTGGTGGGCCGTAATGAGGTTCCTCCGGTGCGGTTCCGCTGTGGGATTCACCAGGGTATGGCTGTGGTGGGGTTGTTTGGTTCCCAAGAGCGATCGGATTTTACGGCGATCGGTCCTTCGGTTAATATTGCTGCCCGTCTTCAGGAGGCTACTGCCCCCAACAGCATTATGGTATCCGCTATGGTGGCTCAGTATGTCCCCGATGAGGAGATTATTAAGCGCGAATTTCTCGAACTTAAAGGCATTGATGAGCCGGTAATGACTTGTGTGATTAACCCAAAACCTGAATCAGTAAGGGATACAGCTTAATGGCAGATAATTGGGGAAAAAATGCGATCGCACTATTGCAATTTTTATTTTCCTGTGTTAGATTAGTTAAGTGCAAATTTGCGGGCGTAGTTTAGTGGTAAAACCTTAGCCTTCCAAGCTAATGATGGGGGTTCGATTCCCCCCGCCCGCTTTTTTCCTACCATGCCAGGGCTAGGTTATGAGTAATAGCCTACTAATCGACTGCGACTATCGAGTTAAGCAATAAGCTGCGATCGCAGTCAGGATCAGGTTTTTCCGAAAATGCCAGGAGGCGGACTTGAACCTGATACATAGCCTATAACCCCTATTCTACCGTTACTTAGGTGTTACTCAAAACCGTAGCAGAGTAACAAGTGAGTAAAAAATGAGTAACGCTACTAATACCCCTACTGTAGGGGGGAAGGGCAACTACGATGAGAGTTACGCTAGATTCTTGAAAGCCTATCAAGACTTTAAAGGGGAATGTCCCAAAGGAGTGACTCTCAAGTTACAAAAGTCCGGGACTAGGTACAATCTGCTATTGCAGTTTAAGCAGCCACCTACCGGGAAACGACTACCCAAGATAGCCAATCTTGAGTGTACACCCTGAGAGGGTGACAAGAGAGCTAGACTGATTGCTGTACAAGGGATAGAGCATTTAGTCCTTGCCGAAAATTCTGAGCTTTATGAGGCTTGAGGGCCATCAATGCTAACATCTCTTCTTGCCAGAAAACTAGCGACTGGCTCCAAGCATAACCCGATAATCCGAGCCCAAAAATACTGTGATATCAAGTCCGGATAATCAATTATAGTAAAGTCTCGGTTTGAGGCCACCAATGAAAACTGGTCAAGCCTCGAATTAATTCGCGCTGTTTCCACAAACTTCGGCAGCGAGCACACAAGAGTTCCTCTAGCTGATCAAGATTCTCAAATGAACGATTGGCAATGGGTTCATCTACCAGAGGCCACAGTCTTTCTGCTGGTTGTAGTTCCGGGGAATGGGACGGTAGAAACATTAAATGCAGTCCTTCGGGTACTTTCAGATTCTTACTGATATGCCATCCGGCTTGATCAACCACTAACATAATGTGTTGATTTGGACCTAATTTAAATTCGGCAGCAAACTCCTGTAACACTCGACTAAATAGAGTTGTATTGACGTAAGGTATAATCCACCAATCTCAGTACAGGACAAAAAAGCTGAAAGTCTTAGCCAAAAGGGAATCTAGCCGAAAATTCTGAAGGGGGCGCTCCGGG
>NZ_JBIMLI010000204.1:0-5653 GCF_051859755.1 Limnospira sp. | reverse complement strand
CGTTTCACCCAACCTACATGGCTAAAATTATTAATTATTAATTATTAATTGTTAATTATTATAGGTTGGGTGGAGGTCACGAAACCCAACGCCACTATCTCTCAGTTATGTTGGGTTTCACGGAGTTTCACCCAACCTACATGGCTAAAATTATTAATTATTAATTATTAATTGTTAATTATTATAGGTTGGGTGAAGGTACGAAACCCAACGCCAGCATCTGTAAATGATGTTGGGTTTCACTGCGTTTCACCCAACCTACATAGATCACTACTGGAGATTATAGCGCGAAAGAATAGATCTTATTGATTGGGAGGTGGTGAACATCATCGTGTCTTGAATGAGGATAGATTTTTCATCCGCCAAAACCGACAGCCCCAGTTTATACCCGTGTCTGTGGTAAGCTAGTCAAAAATTAGGCATAATAAGGCGTTAATTTTTGCTGCTCCAAAAAAGTAGATTATGGCAGATTATGTATGTATGATCGAAAAAATGAAAATTCGTCTAGTGTGGCATTGAGTAGCTTAATCGATTGACAGCGGCCAAAATAACGTGCTATATCTGGAAATGATATATGTTCCCGATCCCATAAACTCCTAACTGCTGTGAACTCAAAATTTTATGCCCCCAACTTGGAGAAGATGTCGGCCCAGATATCCCCGACAGACTGCTATAATTACCGCCAGCGAGTCCGGGAATTTCGCGATCGCCTCCAGTCCGTATCTTCCCAGCAAGAGTTACTGATCATTTCCCGCAAATTTATGACTGTAGAACGGGAAGATTATGGCATAATTGGTGATCTAGAAGTCGAAAATTTCCAGTGGGATTTGCAAGAACTATCCCGGCTGTTTCCCGAAAACTACACTAATCCTGATCGGCTCAGAGTTTGCATTAATATTCTTTTGCAACAACAAGTAGAACTGCGTTGGTATGCAGACTTTCCTAGGTATCTAAACTCTGGCTCCCTGGAAACAGACCCCCAACTCTATGACTTGACCAGATCTCCCTCCTGTTATCTCCTGAAATTTTCCTTTACACCCCTGCGAGAGGGGGGAATGTATCGTTTGATAAATGGCATTCAAAGGCGAATGCGAGTATGGCGAAATCACCCGGCGGGGGGAACTGTGGGAATGAAAGTGACCGAGTGTAAGTTGGAGATGATCGCGCTGTTGAACCAAATTTGCGATCGGGTGGAGGGGGAAGTCGGGAAATCAATTTACCTGCAAATTAATAGTATAATTAGAACATTAGAACATCAAAAACATTTGGCGAGTCTAGGGTACTGGGCCTCGCCGAGGACTACCCACAGCACCGGATATGCTGCCGACATCGAACGGGAATGGTATTATCGCAACGATCGCCAATTATTTGACGCGATCGAGCAAGTGTTAGAAGATTACCAAAGTAGGTCAGTTTTGAATGTGATTAACGAACAACAAGTTTGGCATATTTGCCTCAACCCTAAGTGGATAAAATATTATCAAAATAGTCTCGATACTTACCAACAATAATTAGAAACTACCATGTGTGGAATAGCCGTCATTTTTGGAGAACAAGCAGACCGCAAAAAAGCCGAACTGAGCAGGATGCTAGAGACCATGAAATCTCGGGGAGAGGTGACAGAAACTTTCTTTCATCCCCAAGTAGCAGCGGGAACTAGACGACTGAAAATTGTTGATCGCGAAGCATCTAAACAACCGATTTTTAACGCCACAGGGGACAAGCTGATTGTCTTCAATGGGGAAATTTTCAATTTTGCCGCCTTGCGTTCGGAACTGCAAGATAAATATACCTTCCAAACTAATGGTGATACGGAAACGATTTTATATGCCTTTGAAGAGTACGGGGAAAATTGTCTGAATTTATTTGAAGGTCAATTCACTTTTGCTATCATAGATTTAAGCAAAAATCAAGTATTTTTTGCCCGCGATCCGGTGGGAATTATTCCTCTGTACTACGTCCGCGATCGCGATTTCCTGTATCTCGCCTCCACCATCAAAGCCCTGACCTTCCTGAACCGACCCATTCAAGTTTTATCTCCCGGCTGCTTGGAATGGAGCGATCGCCCAGAACTGCCCTATTTCCGACCGCAATTTAAACCCTCACCCCCCCAGCTTTCCGAGTTTTTACCCCAACTGAAAACCACCATTACTTCTGCGATCCGATCAAGAACCCAAACCGACCTTCCGCTGGGGGTAATTTACAGTGGCGGATTAGACAGTTCCATCGTTTTGAGTCAGGCTATCCAAAATCATCCCCAAGTCACCGCTTTTACGGTCGGTTGCGAGGGCAGTGAGGACGTGGATATTTCCCGCCGATTCTGTAGGGAACGCGGCATCAAACAGGTAGTGATTTCTCTCCATCCCAAAGATATTAGTTTGGAGGAAATTAAGGTGGCTATTCGCGAGTCAGAATTAACCGAATATGGCGATATTATTAATGCGGTAATCAGCCTGCAATTATTCCGAAAAATTAGGGAATATGGCATCAAAGTTGTCCTGGCTGGAGATGGAAGTGACGAATTGTTTGGAGGCTATGAAATGTATAGTTTAGACCTAAGCGAACCGGAACGACAAAATCTGTTTTTTTACAAGTTAATGAACCTGCACCGCACCGAGCTACAGCGGGTAGATCGATGCAGTATGGCTTGGGGCGTGGAAACTCGCGTCCCGTTTTTGGCAACACCGGTTATCGACCTGGCATTGAACACCCCCCAAGCCTGGAAAATTAAGGACGGAATTGAAAAGTGGTGTTTGCGACAAGCGTTTCAAGACGAACTCCCCGAGTACATCATCAAGCGCCGCAAAAATCCCCTCTCTCACTCCAGTGGACTTCACGAATGGGTGAGACGATATAAATGGTTTTTCCGCGAGAATTACGATCGCCAAGGCTACAGACTCCACGACCACCTGAAAAAAGATTTTTCCGCCATTTTGAGGGAGAATAACTATCAGATTGATCGCGCCATCGCCGCCACCCAATTTTCCCCAGATTACAGTCGCCTTGAATTGCTCCTGGAGGGGGTAAAAGCATCCCTGAGAACGGGATTATTTCAATGGCGATCGCTCCTCACAAATAGCCAGATAAAATCTTAGCACAAATCCCTAACCGCTGGTTTCTGAATGCCGGGTATTTCCAGCATATAAGTTGAATCAGTGTTGGGGATAAATCAAGCGATCGCCCAATTTGAGTAGGTTGGGTGGAGGTCACGAAACCCAACGCCACCATCTCTCAGTGCCAAAAAATGAGGCGATCGCCTTTTTCCCCCATTTGAGTAGGTTGGGTGGAGGTCACGAAACCCAACGCCAGCATCTCTCAGTGCGAAAAAATGAGGCGATCGCCTAAGATTGTAGAGATAATCTACCTATGATATTTTGAGCGTCTTAAATTCATGTTATCTTAATCACAGTTACTTGCTGCTACGAAACAATGAACTATCCAGATTTTAGACCACAAGGTTATCAAGTGATCAGGGAACTGGGACGAAACCGGGAAGGGGGGAGAATTGCTTGGTTAGCGTCACAGTTGCGAACAGGCGAACAGGTAGTTATCAAACAGTTCTGTTTTGCTCAATCTAGTGATTGGTCGGCTTATAAGGAACATCAGCGAGAAATTGAAGTATTAAAGGGACTTAATCACCCCGGTATCCCTAAGTATTTAGGCGCATTTGAAACAGATAACGGCTTTGGTTTAATCCAAGAGTATAAAAACGCCGCCAGTTTAGCAGTCAAGCGCAGCTTTGACCCGGAGGAAATTAAACAGATAGCAGTCAAAGTCTTAGAAATATTAGTATATCTACAAAATCGCATACCTCCGGTTATTCATCGAGATGTTAAACCCGAAAATATCTTAGTTGATGAGCAATTGAATGTTTATCTGATTGACTTTGGGATGAGTCGCATTGGTAGTCAAGAAGTAGCGGCTAGTAGTGTGTTTAAAGGCACACCGGGTTTTATTCCCCCGGAACAACTGCGTCAACCCACGGAAGCCTCTGATTTATATGGTTTAGGTGCTACGTTGATTTGTTTACTCACGGGGATTAAGTCAACGCAGATACAAGATTTAACCGATGATGATGATCCCTATATCATTAATTTTAGAGATTTATTACCCCGGTTAAGTCCCCGGTTTCTGAGTTGGTTGGAGTTGATGGTTAAACCACGACTTAAAGAACGCTTTACCGATGCAAAAACAGCTTTAAAGGCGTTGATACCTTTGGATGTGGTGCGTGTACCAGCAGTGAAGTTGAGTAAATCGGTGTTGGAGTTTCAAGCGACTCACATAGGGGAAAAGTTGCACCAAAATATAGAAGTTGTTAACACCATGCCTGAGACTTTGTTACAGGGTAAATGGAAAGTTGCACCCCATCCCCAAGACCCGCGCCATACTCGAAACTTCCACAGTTGGATTGTGGTAGAACCGTCTAAGTTTAAGGGTAATCATATTAACTGTCGTGTCCGGGTAGATACTAGCAAGTTGATGGCTGACAAGTTGTATAAGCGTCGGTTGCGTTTACGCAGTAATGCTGATGTGGAGGTTCACAGTTTGACAGTGCAGGTAAAAACAGCGCCTTTACCTATTGAACGGCGACCAGTCCCTTATCTACGATTGGTGTGTTCGTTGTTGGTTTCTGCGATGTTCGCTTATGCAGGTTGTTTATTTGTTCCTCTGATTGCGCCTGCGATGGGGGATAGGATTCTGGCTGTGATGGTGGCCAGTATTGGGTTTGGGATGGTCGCTGGTATTTGGGTTGGGATTGTGGCTGTAAACAGCAGCGAAGTTGGGATCATAGCTGGTATTGGGGTGGCGATTGTGGCTGGGATTGTAGCTGGTATTGAGGCGGCGATTCTGGCTGGGATTGTGGCCAGTATTGGGGTGGAGATTGGGGTGGCGATTCTGGCTGGGATTAAGGATAGGTTCGAGGCTGCGATTGGGGTGTCGATTGCGGTTGGGATTGTGGTTGGGATTGGGATAACTTGGATTGGAACTTCGATTGGAACTATGATGGCGATTGTGACTGGGATTGTGGCTGGGACTGGGATAATGATGGGGACTAGGATTATGATGGCGATTGTGGCTGGGATTGTGGCTGGGATTAAGCTTGCGATTGATCCTGTCATTGAATTTGACGATGGAAAGTTAGCACTATTCACAGTAGGATTAGGAATTAGTAGCGGTATTGGTTTCGTAGTTGGAATGCTTAACCCCTACATTTTATTTGCCTTATCAGCTACGGGATTACCCTTGGCAAGTATCCTACTTTATCAACCCATTCAACACCGCTGGTTAATTGCTAAATATCGCAAGTCTGAGAAGCATTTGATTAAACCATAGGTTTTTGTAGGTGAGTTTTACGATCGCCTTTTTTCCCAATTTGAGTAGTAGGTGAGTTTTACGATCGCCTTTTCCCCAATTTGAGTAGGTTGGGTGGAGGTACGAAACCCAACGCCAGCATCTCTCAGTGCGAAAAAATGAGGCGATCGCCCAATTTGAGTAGGTTGGGTGGAGGTCACGAAACCCAACGCCAGCATCTCTCAGTGCCAAAAAATGAGGCGATCGCCTTTTCCCCCATTTGAGCGAAAAAATGAAGCGATCGCCCAATTTGAGTAGGTTGGGTGGAGGTACGAAACCCAACGCCACCATCTCTCAGTGC
>NZ_JBIMLI010000203.1:0-5683 GCF_051859755.1 Limnospira sp. | reverse complement strand
GTTTTGTCCATTTTCCCAGTAGGCTACCTTCCATTGGGTCAGTCTGATAACTTACTCCTTGCTTTCTCCCCTGGGACAGTTAATCCGGCTAGTGCGATCGCTTAACCTGGTGGGATTCTGTCTGGACTGATTTAGGATTGTGTATATCAGGTTCATTAGTTCGTTGTCTCTGGAGTTAACTTCAGTAATTAGTTTCTGGTTTTGTTTCATCAACTGCCAGACTAAAAAAACTGTAATTCCATCAGTTCCTAGCTTGACTATCTCAGGTAATGTATTAGAATTCATCGTTGTTTGTTTTGTCTTTTTTTAAGATTAATTCATTATAGTCAGTGGTTTTGGCTAAATATCTTTCAATATGTTTTAAAGTAAGCCAGACCAGTTGTTTGTCCCCTCGACATTCGCTTCTGACTGAACTTCTTAATCTATCGATATCTTCTTGATTTTTTTTGACATTAATTTGGAGTTCAGTATGTTTTGCTGAAAGATACCAAATACCTCCCGAAAAAGAAATAAGCCAACCAATAATTAAAGCAATTTTTTCAATTTCTAGATGCATAAAGTTAGAAACTCCTGTACTTTCAAAAACTAAAATTAAGTTTTGAAAAAATTGCTGGTAGTTCGTTTTCGGGTAATTCGGATAGACTCCCAATCACCCGAAAAATTTAGACCGTTGGCAAATTAGAATTGTGGTCTACTAATAATTCCTGAATTCTCAAATTTTTGGTAGAATGACAATTGTCTATCTATCTGTCTTGTCACAGAGCCATCCGGTTGTAACACTATATTGAACAATGTCTGAGCAGAAACTACGTTTAATCGTTGAACATCAGGTAGTTGGTTGCGTTCGACTTGTGCCTGGTAAAAAGCCTCAACAAATTCGTAAAGTTCTACGGTAGCGTCTACGTTTTCAGCTTCCGAACCTAATGACCCCAGCAAGGTTTTTCAGGTTGAACCATCTGGGAGATGGTTGATTAATTGAGCGAGAGAGATATTCATGTTAAGCTACAAAAGCCTCAATTATTACGTTAAACTTTAGATCCATTGTAGGATGATTTTCGATCCATGTTGCGTTTTTGAAAAACCGGCGGCGGACTCCTAGCTTTCTAATTGTCCAGGAATTATCTGTAAATTCTTCTATGGGCGGATAATTAATCAGTTGTGGTTCTTCTGTAACGTATACAGCCCTTTGTCCTGTTACCCAGCCAAAACCCCCAGAATCATCACGATAATGCCCTCTGATAAGCAGCATTGACCTATAGCCATCATAGGGATTTTTCCAACGCCCCCAATCAGTTGAAAATTTAAACCTCAATAATGAGTGTTCAGTAATTGGGGGGTTGTGAATTATCCATTCTTGGGTAGGCTGATAGCTTGAAGCTATCAGTTTCCATGCACCATAAGCGTCGGTAAAATCCATGCCTTATTTGATAACTAGGCGGCGTTCAAAACCAGCGTTCATGACGCTCTTACCATTTAGAGTCCTACCGTTACTATTGTAATACGTCAAAGCCTCGTTTATTTTTTCCTTTGTGCAAAAAAGTCTATAAGTAATTGGCGGTTTGGTAGTGCCGTTGTTGCACTGAACGGCAAGCCTTACTAACAAACCAGTTCGCATTAATTCCCCGGTGTCATACACTGGATCATTAGCGTTGGCTTCTTCTACTGGGGATACGCCTAAAACATCTTTAGTTCCGGCTGTATACATTACCGCACTGGCTCTAAAGACTCTAACTTTAGTACCATCCATTGCCTGACAGAGTTGTGTTCTAGCCATTAATATTTTATCCTTTCTCTATTAACGAAAATCAGCCCTTATGCGATCGCGGCAGGAAGTAATTCGCCCAGTGCCATCCCAGGCTTTGCCATGTAGTTTCTGAATTGCATCAGAAACTTTGTTTGTGGGTACATAAATATCAGCCCCAAAATATTTGTTACCTTTCCGATAGTTAATCCGCATTTTCATTAAGAGACCCTCTTTGACTGCTTGATTTGCCTTTACCATTTGCGCGGTGACTTGACTAGCGTCTGTGTGGGCTGTCATTCCCAAATCCTCAGCAATGCCATCGTATCTATTAGAAAGCCGAGCCGCTACTGTCATGGTTCCCGTTCCGCCTGGGGTGGGCGCATTCCAACTATAAATTTTCGTATCTGCTAAACTTGGCATCCAATACCCGCCTTGTTGCTTCAAAACTGCTTACTACTTCATTCATAGCAGACATTTTTAGGAGGTGGAACATATACGGAAACCTATAGGGTTTCCGGATATGCAAGGAGTTTTGTTTGGTCTAAAAAAAGTGTTGGGGTTGTCTTCTAATCGGGATTTCTATATAGATGACCGTTGTAGTCACAGAGCAGGATAGGCTCATTGAGCATCTCTAAAAACAATTTTGCTTCCCTAAAGTAGACGTACCCGACCGGACGGCGGCGCGGCGGTTTGATTTTGTTACCCAATATCGTCACTTCTGGAGATGTGATAGGGAACGCTTGGGCTGGATTTTGGTTGGTCGATGTAAATACTTTGGAGTTGTCAAACTCGATCTGCATCACCTGGCAGATGCGCTGGTAGAGATTGACACCTTCCGCCGTGCTGGTCGCAAAAACAAACGATTCTAACCCGGAGGATTTGTCCCGATAACTAACCGATTCCCTTCCTTTGCGGAACCGGAACTGCTGGGGCTGTAGAAAGTGCTGGAAAATTCTTTGTGCCAAACTTCTGATATTGGCTTTCGTCAGCAAGTCCCCGACTCCGTTTGGATTTTCCGTTTTTCCCACCAAACGGAAACCGACTCTCGCTTCCAGTTGTCGGTAGCCTTTCTCCACATCCTCAATTCTTTCCAAAAAGTACAGCACAACTTTAGGAGCGCCCCGGTAACTGATACCCGTTGAGACTGTGCTATCGGATTTTTCGCTACTGCCGCTGCCCTCGTAGTGGATTTGCAGGATTTGCCTAATTAGTTCCTTATCGTTCCCGGTCAAGACAACTGATTTGTTTTCGGAGCGATCTGGAAAATATTCTATTGTTCGGTGAAGCCCAACCTCCTTAGATGTTTTTTGGGCAGAAGGTTTCCACTCAATATAAGCCGGGCGAGAACTCGCGTCTCCTCTCCATTTGGGGATGGTATCTCCGTCGCTGTTTCTCAGATTGCTCGCCGGATAGTTGGTTTTTAAATTGGGGAGTTTTGGGTTGGATCTATAACGCAGCTCTGGATAACCCGCCGCCCAAGCATCAAACCAGTCGTCAAATTTTAGGTCGCTGGCATTGAGGAGATGATCGATCATCTTCTCCATCCATCCGAGCTGAGACAACTGCAATGCCAAAGCTGACTCGGAACCCGCCATCAGCAGCTTGTAATCTGGGTTTTTTCTGTCAGGCTGCAGTTGGTAAACATCCCAGTTGGGTTGCAATTCTATTCGGACTCGTTCCGGGCGCTTATCCGAGAGTTTCGTGATGCGCCTTTGGCGAGCCATCATGATATAAGTTTGTTGGGTTAGCCTTCCAACATTTGCCATAAATACTCCCTCTCTCAGCCGATTAATTTACACAGGAATCCACTCCTCATAAGTTCCCTGGTCTGTTAGTAAATCCCCTAATGTTTCAAAGAAAGTAGAGGCTAATGATTCCATACCCTCCCACTGTTGTTCATTTACCCAGTCAAAATATTCATCTGCTTTAATCTTAGACCAGGTTTCCTCTACCTTTTCAGAAACGATAAAAGGCGACTGTCCTTCTTTCCCCCAAGTCTCCTCCTTATCTAACAACTTAGCTGCTACTTTCCTGGTGTTAATATAAGTTATGACAAACAGTGCTTTTTTAGCAACCTCTTGAACCGCATATCTAAGCGACGACAAGGCTTCTACCAAAGTATCCTTAATGGTTGGGTTAATCATACACATGGCGGCGATCGCGCCTTCTCTAATTCTTAGAGTTGTTGTCGCCGTGCTTCCTACCTTGCCTGCAACTAAAGCAGCCAGAGATTTTCCGACTGTCTCTCCCAAGGGAACATATAAAGCGTTAGCTGCTTGTTTTAAATCATCCATCATTTTTTGGTCAGATGCTGCCCAATCAAAATTATACGCTTGAGAAACTCCTTGGGTTAATTTGCCCATTAGTGTAGGCACTGTTACCCCCAAAAAACCGCCTACAAAAGCCGGGTGGGCTGCTACTAAACTCCCCACACCCGCACCAACAAGCCCTACAGCTTTTCCACCAACAAGCAGCACAGTCCCGGCAATTACACCACCCGCTAGAAGCCCTGCTACTTTAGGAATCATAGGGGCTTCTAATAGCCAATCTTTGAAAAATCCCCAGTTGCCTTTTTTGATGTTTTCTCCAATAGCTAAGGCACCACCTTTAAGACTTCCGGCCCATTTCTTAAAATTAAAAGATTTTAAAATCTGAACCTCTTTATACAGTTGAGATGAAAAAGCATTAAACCATTGTGCTGCGATTTCCTTGCCAGCTACAGCGGTTGAAGTTAGTTCTTTCAGGTCTACACCTACAACATTAGACATAATTTATTAACCTATTTCGTGGTCATTGTTGGGCAACAATCTTTCTCGGCGGCGTTGGCTTGGCGACTTTCCAGTAGACAAGTTGTCAGATTTAATATCACGAATCTCCATTAACTCGTCATTAGTTTTGATGAGGCGGGGCTGCTGTTCCCGACTGGGGGCTGTCTTGGGTTTATCCTTAAACCCAGATGCTGTCATGGCGTTATAGTAATTCATCAACCAAGAACGTTTAAACTCTTCAAAGTCGCCGCCCCCAACTGCTGATGCTACATTTAAATATTCCAGATGCAGCCGGAAATCTAACACAGCGATCGCTTCCTCAATTCTTTTCCGAGTGTCACTTTTAAACTTAGCCTTTTCCTGTCCTGCCGATGGCGGTTTTTTCCCACCACCCGAATCCGGCTGGGAATTACCCGAACCCCTTGGCGCTCTTCTTTTACTCATGATAAAACTATGACCTTAATTTTGCCGCTATCCCTATTAAAACCTCATAGAGGTCATTACTTTTAGCCCTAAACTCATCAACCTCTATTTCATAGTCGTGAATCTCCAACAAATCTGGCAGCATGGCTTCCGTCGTGTCTTCATCATTCAAATCAAGTTTAGGCTCCTGACCTTTCTTGTTATCCTTTCCAAAACCCTTTCCAGCCCCCCAGTGTTTTTTACCAAACACATTAAACTCAATTGGCAACGTAACCACTTTCGAGATAATGGGAATTCCCAACCCGTCTAAAATCGCCGACGTTCGATAATACAACTTAGCCAAAGTTCTATACATTCTCGTCATTATATAGGCTAAACGAATCTGAATATTTAGCCGGTTGGCGCTATCACCTTTTAACTCAATCAAAAGCTCAGTCTGAGCCTTTAATATTGCCCCCAATGAATTAAACTTTAACTCAATAGACTGGTCGCCTTCTTGGGCTTTGTTAGTATCCTGAACCGTCACGGTAACCGGAGCATCAAAGCCATAATTATCTATGGTTTTAAACAGGTCAGACATGATTTCCAAATAATCTTTATTTATGTGATTTCCCCGTCCCTCTGGTATCATCATATTAGCCGGAATCTGGAAACTCTTATCTAGCAACTTCCTTACCCCTAGGGCTTTATGGATTTCCCTAGTCATTTTAATCAAATCGTCACAACATTCTTTATTCATGTCATCCCT
>NZ_JBIMLI010000202.1:0-5701 GCF_051859755.1 Limnospira sp. | reverse complement strand
TTATCCTCAACTCTTCTCGCTTCTTATACCATATTGCCCTAAAATATTAACCTAATTTGAGATTAAATCATGCTCCCTACCTTATGGGTAACTCTGAGATGGGCACAGCATCAATCTGTGAAAGGGGGTATAGGTATATGTAGTTATGTCTACTGATAGTTCTGTCTGGCGTTTAATCCCTCTGACTGAGGCTTCGGGGCGGCTGCAAATGGCGATAGATAGCTGGTTGCTATCACAACATGATCAAGGTTGTCATCCCTCGACATTGCGGTTTTATACTTGGCAACCTGTAGCCATTTCTCTGGGTTATCATCAACGGCGCTGGCCGGAATTTTGGCATGATTTGCAATGGCAGAATCAGCCTATTGAATTGGTGCGCCGCCCTAGTGGAGGACGGGGGGTACTGCATCAAGGGGATCTGACTTATGCGGTGGTGACTTCGGGGTTGTCTGGATCGCGATCGCAAATTTACCAATACATTAGCGAGTTTTTAGTGAGGGGATGGCGAAGTCTAGGATTTCATCTCGATTATGGTTCTGCGGGACGGGGCTATATTCATCATCCTGACTGTTTTGGGACAGCAACCGGAGCGGATTTAGTCCTAGACAATGGTTATAAACTGATTGGTAGCGCTCAACTGTGTCGGGGTCGGGCGGTGCTTCAACATGGGTCTATGCGTTTAACTCCTGACCCGGGTCTACAATCCCAAGTATTTGGGACTGCTATGGCATCCCCACCATTGCTATCTATGGAATTACAAACTGTCATAGATGCTTTAATTATGGCGGCTACGGATAGCTTTGGGATTCAATTAGACACCCAACCCTTAACGGAGGCTGAATGGGATCAGATCGCCAAATTTGCGCCTCAATTCTCGGTGTAGGAGGCGGCGGTTTTAGCGATCGCATCTAGGGGAAGTCCAGGGGGATAACTACCATCTTCTTTGATCCGTTTAATATTAGCTTCGGGAATAGGAACTCTGAGAGATTTAGCCACGGCCCTAACGACATCCCCACGATCTATTATGCCTGAGACGGCTCCGGCTGGGGATAAAACTGTGATTCTAGGAAGTCCTTGGGATTCCATTTGGTTAATTACTTCCACCAGTAGGGCTTTTTCTGGGACTGCAATTAACTGATCTAGAGGTGTGACAATATCATGCAAGGTCTGCGTTTCCCATTGACTACGTTCGACCATTCGCAACTTGTCCACAGACACTAACCCCCGATAGCGACCGGACGAGGCGGCAAAAAATACTGGAATGGAGGAGGGACAAATCAAATAATCATCGGCAAATTGTCGCAGGGTCATCTCGGCATCAATGACTCTAAATTCACGGGTCATCACATCACTAGCTTGAATTTTGAGCAAGACTTCCTGCAAATCGCTCATTCGCGAGTAGGAACTAGCGTTACGGATGACGAACAAACCAATTAAGGCAATCCACAAACCGCTATAGTTATTGCCTGCGAATAGGGCAAATAGACCTAGGAAAATTGCCCCCCAACCCAGAAATTGTCCGCTTCTGGCGGCCCAACGTACTCCAGCAAACCGACTTCCGGTAATCTGCCAAACTGTGGCTTTTAGTACCTGTCCACCGTCTAGGGGTAAACCGGGTATTAAATTAAATATGGCTAGGACTAGGTTAATTTCCCCAATCCGTTGGGCAATTTCTCGCACCAGGTTGGGTTCTGGTAAACTTTGGGCTAATGCGGTTAGTAGAAAAAATAGGGCTAAACTGACTAGGGGACCGGCGATCGCTACTTGGAAAGCCTGACCGGGTGTTTTTGATTCTTTCTCAATGGAGGCAATACCTCCAAACAAAAATAGGGTGATGGAATTGACCTGAATGCCTTGGGATTTGGCAATCAAGCTGTGTCCTAACTCGTGGAGGAGAACAGAAGCAAACAGCAGCAGCGCGACTGCTAAACCTGCGCCCCAGGATAATAGTTCTCCCCATTGCAAATATTCCTGACTATTGAGTAATGTCACCAACACGACGATGACAAACCATGAGGAGTCGATATACAGTGGAATACCAAATATCGTTCCTATCCGCCAACCTGCCTGCATGAATCCCTCCCTTGAATCCCTTGCCGTGATTACAGACAAGGTATACGTTATCTTTACCGGGGGGTTAATTACTTTCCCCCTCTTCCAGTGTAACAGATACATTTAACCCAGAAAAAGCTGGCTATAGTTACGAGTTATGGCCTCACCCCTGCTGTACAAGCCATGGGGAGTCAATAGGGTTAATTGAGCAATTAAGGCTACAGGAAGATGCGGTGAATGTTTAGGCGATCGCCAACTTGAGTTAAGTAAGGTTGGTAAAGGGTTAATTTTAATTGTATTTACCCACAGTTAAGGGGTAATTAACCTTGGCTATCACACCAGGAAATTAGGGAGCAAAATGCTCCCATTACTGCTTGTTGGTGACTAACTATGGCTACTACAGGACTCCAGCATTAGCCAAGCCGAGGATGACACCTGCACCGAGGAGATGGCCTAAGCTGGCGGTGGCGAGGAGTTCGGGAAAACCAAACCCAGTAAAAATGCGGGGTAAGGAAACGGGAAGGGCGGGACCTTTGCCACGATTTTCTTTAGAGATGCCATAATAACCAATGACAATGGCAAATACATTGCACAAAATCATGATAATTGCCACGCTAAAAGACCACTCAACAGTCTGACCCGTTGTACTTTGCACGCCCAAAAACAGGTTTAAATTGCTCATTTTTTGCTCCTAAATCTCAGATTTTTAGTAAACAGCATTTTAATATGTAATTGGTAAAATCGGCAAGCCCCAATTCCTCAAAGTCTCTGGCTAAGGCTAATTATCGGAACTGGTCTTGATAGGAATCACTCAAAAAATGTCGCCCATTATATCTCAAAAATGCGGAGGGGCAAGGTTTTGTTTTAAAAATTAACAAACCTGGCGCTGAGACCAGGTAGTTAATTGCTAATCAAGGTTAAGTTATGATGGCATTAGGTATGTTAAATGAGGGTTGATTAGCCCCAGGGAATTACTTACCATGAAAAACTATAAATTGTTTGCAACTCACGGGCGTAGCATAAAGAACCAGGAAGGCTGGAAAAGGGGAAAGCCTGACGTTTTAATTGCCCCTTGAGACTGGTTAAAGGGTCATTGCCGGAAGCAATTAGAAACTCCAACCTTTGCAAATCTGGTAAAGCGACAATATGATCAAGTATCTGTTGGATAGCATTGACATAGGGATGGTCAGGATATTGATACCAGTCGGGTGATGCCAATAATGGTTGATCAAGACCGAGATGAAAAACTAGGTCTGCTTGACCAAATAAAGCCACAGCGACGGGACGAGTTTCTTCCTGAATTAGCAGGTCATAAGTATGGGCGATATTCTGTAACTTTTCCATGCGATCGCCATAGGAATAAAGTTCCGCTGCCGACTTGAGGACCGACATAGTAGAAGGGATAAAAGTTTCCCCCATTTCCTCTGCTGCTTCCCAAGTGGCTTGGGGTGAATGATGCCATTTAACCGCCACTGTAACCAAATAGGTTTGCAGTAAAAGATGACCTAATTTTTGTGCCTTAGTTGCCAGATACACAGAATTATAATCGGTGGCCTCAATCAATAATGGGACGCGATCGACAATCTCAATACCATAACCCTTGAGTCCCGCAATTTTACGAGGATTATTAGTGACTAGGCGGATCTGTCGGACACCAATATCATTAAGAACTTGCGCCCCCATGCCATAATTGCGTAGGTCAGGGGGAAAGCCGAGGCGTTCGTTAGCCTCGACGGTATCCAGCCCCATATCTTGCAGAGAATAGGCTTTAAGTTTATTGATTAAACCAATACCGCGCCCTTCTTGTTTGAGATAAACTACCACCCCAGCTCCAGCATGGTTAATCATTTTTAAGGCCGTTTGCAGTTGCATCCTACAGTCGCAGCGTAGAGAACCGAAAGCGTCCCCCGTTAGACATTCAGAGTGAACCCTAACCATGACCGGAATATCACCAAATGTAGCCGGATCTCCTTTGACGAGGGCGACGTGCTCGCTATTATCCTGGGTGTTACGATAGGCATAAATGAGAAAATCCCCGAATTGGGTGGGAAGTTTGGCCACGGCTTCGCGAATAATAAAGCGATCGTGCTGTAGGCGATAGCTAATTAGGTCAGCAATGCTGATCAACTTGAGATTATGGGTTTTAGCATATTCGATCAATTGTGGCAGTCGCGCCATAGACCCGTCGGGGTTTTGAATTTCGCAAATCACCCCACCCGGATATAAACCCGCCAGTCGCGCTAGGTCTACGGCTGCTTCTGTATGACCAGCCCTTTCTAGCACTCCCCCTTCTTTAGCCCGCAGGGGGAAAATATGACCCGGACGACGCAGATCCTCTGGTTTAGTCTGGGGTTGGATCGCCACTTGAATAGTCCGGGCGCGATCTTCGGCAGAAATTCCGGTGCTGACTCCCATTTGGGGGGAAGCGTCGATGCTGACCGTGAAGGCGGTTTGGTTGCTATCGGTGTTTTTTGTCACCATTAGGGGAAGATCGAGTTGGTCGAGGCGATCGCCTGTTAGGGCTAAACATATTAATCCTCTGGCTTCCACCGCCATAAAATTAATCAGGTTGGGCGTAGCAAAATTAGCTGCACAGATGAGATCACCTTCATTTTCCCGGTGTTCATCGTCCACAACCACGATACAGCGTCCGGCTTTCAAGTCGGCTAAAGCATCTTCAACGGGATCGAATTTAAAAGGGGGGGTGGAAGTTGGTTCGGTCACGGAATCCTAAAATTAGCTATAAGTCTTGGAACAAGCTGATTAACCATTCTAACTGTTTTTCTATCCTACACTCAAACTTTCAACAGTAAAAAGCCCCGCTTGACCAACAAATCAGCGGGGCCTTTATAAGCCAACCTTTAAAGTAGGATTATCGCATATCCCACAGAGCCTTAAACAAAGTCTCAGCCTGCTTTCTGGATGTGGCATTCCTGGCAGCCTTGAGCGCCGCCCCAGATACTTTGTTCCCTTTGTGGTACGCTCTAGTAATCCGTGCGAGACGTTTAGGCATCAAATAGAGCTGCAATGAATGCTTGAAATAACAGCAAGCGTGAGGGTTCCAGCCCCTTGGTTGGATATAAGGGAGTCTCCCCTGAGCGACCTCATAACTGTTTATATGTCCCGACTTTTTGTATCATTTTGATACCAAAACCAGGCAAGGAACCCAGGGTCAACATACGTTGTTACAATTCTTAACAGTTTTGTAACAAACGTTGAGGGTAACGGCGATAGCCACCCCCGGTTTGAGAACTCATAACTCTAGGACTAAAGCGGGGAACGGAAGGCGTGAGATCAAACCTACTATCAAGACGCGACCACTGCCAACCATCCATGATTAAGGAAATCTGAATGTCTGACTTGAACCATCGCAATGAGCAGGTAGCGAAATAGGTTGAAACGCTACACCCAAAAGGGCAAGGGGAAAAGTAGGGGTTTGGATGAGACACCTACATAGACCTTTAAAAGTACCCCGGTGGATAGGAAAAATCTAAAGATGGAATGCCCATATAAACAGAACGTTTTAACCCCTCTAAGGCTCTGGGTATCTGGTCGAGGTATTCATGGTAGTACTAAAGAGGTAATGATGCGTTGTAGTGATGGATAAAATACCAAATGCCACCAATGTGATTCTGCAAACACTTGGAAA
>NZ_JBIMLI010000201.1:0-5700 GCF_051859755.1 Limnospira sp. | reverse complement strand
TGTTACCTTAACGGGTAATAGTGCTATCGTCGCATTGTCAGGCAATAGCCGGATAAATGTCGCGTAAATGTATCAGTGTGGGTTAGCTGGCTGGTGAACTTTTCAGGTGTACAAATGGGCTACATATTCTCCATAGCCGTTATAAATTAATGTGGGTTGAGTGTCCCAGGAGAAACTCGGACCATTACCAACAATGCGTTCGGTAGCTTGAGACCAACGGGGATGAGGTTTGTTAGGGTTAACATTAGCCACAAAGCCATATTCGTTAGGGACTAAGGTATTCCAAAATGTGGGAGGTTGGTGGTCTAAAAATTCGATTTTGACAATAGATTTAGCGCCTTTAAAGCCGTATTTCCAAGGTAGAACCATGCGTAAAGGTGCGCCATTTTGTTTGGGGAGAGTTTTACCATAAATTCCGGTGGCAAAAAATGCCAATTCATTAGCCATTTCCTGAATGGTTAATCCCTCGGTATATGGCCAGGGATAATTAGTAGCCCAGAAACCAGGACCTTTGGTGATTTTGGGGTCATAAAAGGAAGTGAAGCGGACAAATTTGGCGGCGCTGGTGGGTTCAACGTCGGCCATGAGTAGACGCATGGGAAAACCGACCCAGGGAACTACCATCGCCCAGGCTTCGACACAGCGAAATCGATAGATTCTTTCTTGGAGGGGGAATTTTTGGTGTAAATCATCGATATCGTAGGTGCGGGGATTTTTGACGAGTCCTGAGACTTCTACTCGCCAGTTATCGGTAGGGAGGTTTTGGGCGGCTTCCCAAATAGATTTAGACCCGCCAAATTCGTAGTAGTTGTTATAACGGGTAGCAAGGTCTTCGGGGGTAGTTGCTGATGAGAGATTGAGAAAGTTAGGATTTGGGGCTAGGTTGGGATAGGGGGTTTGGGTAGTCTGGAAGGTGGCAGAAGTGCGATCGCATCCCTGTAGGGGTAAAATAGAGGCGGCCAGTCCGGCTCCGACTACTTGTTTGATAAATTTACGGCGGTTGACAAAGGCTGATTCTGAGGTAATCAGTTTTTCGGGTAGTTGCCAGTCGGGAGATATGCGAATTAGCGACATATATATAGAGTGTTGCGTTTTATTACATGGTTTTTCTGCTAGTGTGGCTACCCAGGTGTGAAAAGCATATCATATAATTGGAATACACCGAAACAATGCCTGGTTATGAGTTACTGCATAAATCCCCAGTGTCAGCACCCGCAGAATTCTCCTGGTCAAAAGACTTGTAAGAGTTGTGGAGCTAGTTTGCGCCTGAAAGACCGCTACCGGATCGTGAGGATTTTAGGAGAAAGTGCTAACAGTCGGACTTTTTTGGCTGTCGATGAGGATAAGCCGTCTAAGCCTCAGTGTACGATTAAGCAATTTATGGGTTCGCCAGAAAATGTTGATTCTGGAACTGGTGAAATCGATTGCTATAAGCATATAGAAGTGGATTTGAGGTTGCGTGCGCGGGAGTTGGAGAGAATTGGTCAGAATACTTTGATTCCAGAACTTTGGGCGAGTTTTGAAGAGGATGGATCTAAGTATTTTGTTCATGAGTATATTCGCGGACGCAATTTGGCTGATGAGTTGGCTAGTGATGGGGTATTTGGAGAAATCCAGATTTGGGATCTACTTACGTCTGTACTTCCGGTGCTAGAGGTTGTCCATGAAAATGGTATTGTTCATGGGGATATTAAGCCGGAGAATATTGTCCGTTCCCCTCAATATAATGGTTATGGGGGTAATCGTTTGTCTCTGGTGGATTTTGGGTCGGCTATTCCTCTGGTGGAAGTTGAACAATACCCTGGTGAACGGATGATGGGAGCGGCGGAATATGTGGCCCCAGAACAAACTCAAGGACATTTTGATGGGAGAAATGATCTGTACAGTTTGGGGGTGACTTGTCTGCACTTAATGACAGATGTTTCGCCTTTTGAGTTGTTTGATGTCAAATCAAATACTTGGGTGTGGCGAGACTACCTTAAACGCCCTGTTAGCCGTCGATTAGGCAGGATTTTAGATAGGTTGGTAGAGCGAAATCCGGCCCGTCGTTATCAGTCAGCATCGGAGGCGATCGCTTCTTTGAAAGGAGGACCGACGGCTGGGGCGTTGGCGGAAAGTTCTGACCAGCAGTGGATTATGACGGCTTGGGGTGGAATTGCGCTCACAATACTGTCTCTAATTTTGGCTTCGCGATTGCCGACTCCGGTTCCCGAAACCCCCAGAAGCCCAGAAATTCCGGTGAGAAGAATGCCGGAGGTTCGCCCTAACTATAACAGAAACAGACCTGATAATTATCGCCGCCGTTATCAGAACAGACAATCTTCTGGGGTGCGGACCTTGCGATCGGGTGATGGGCCGATTTGGTCGATCGCTATTACTCCCGATGGTCAATTGGTAGCTAGTGGTCAGACTGATGGCTCGATTAACTTGGTGGATATTGATACGGGGACTGTAGTTAATACTTTATCTGGTCATAACCAACCGGTTGGTACAATAGCGATCGCTCCTGAAGGTCGATTTTTGGCTAGTGCTGGGGGTGATGGCACTATTCGGATTTGGGACTTGTGGAATAGTCGTCTGGTGCGGGTGTTACCTGGTCATCGGGGTTGGGTTCATGCTTTGGCTTTTAGTCCTGATGGTGCTAGTTTGGCTAGTGCGGGAGGTGATGGGTCGATTCGCTTGTGGAATGTTGACACCGGCTTTGAGGAAAGAACTTTACGGGGTTACGAGGAACAGATACAGGCGATCGCTTTTAGTGCTAATGGTCAAATGTTAATCAGTGGTAGCAGTAATGGTTTGCTGGAATTATGGGATCGGGAAACTGGTGAATTGCGGCGGAGTTTAGCGGCTCATCCTCAAGCTATCTGGTCTTTGGCTGTTAGTCCTGATGGTCAAACTCTGGCTACGGGAAGTTGGGATCGGACTGTCCGCCTCTGGGACTTAAATCGCCTGGAGTTGGAATATTTTACCAGTCTCCCCCTGCAAACTTTGACCGGTCATGATGAGAAAATTCAATCTCTGTCTTTTAGTCCTGATGGTCAAACTCTGGCTAGTGGGGATTTTGACGGTACTGTTAAGTTATGGCAAATCAGGCCAGGGGGCTTAACGGGGACGATTAAAGGTCATCAACACTGGGTGAATGTGGTTTTTAACCCGGTTCAGCCAACTTTAGTTAGTGGCAGTTTTGATAATAGTATTAAGGTGTGGCCAATGGGTTGGTCTCGCGTGGGTCGCCATCCCTAGGGGCTAGTTCTCCAGTCCATCCTCTATTCTACCAGAGTCTTGATAACCCCTCGCCAAGTCTGGTTTGACTGGCGGCGGCGAGAAGGCGACGCACCCTAAGATGATTGTGATTTGACGGTTACAATAATCACGCCGCCTGGCTATGGGTGCATAATCATCGCCGGCTTCCAAACCAGTTTAAAATGCGATTCCATGCCCACCAAGGGTCACGATCGCCCCATTGTTTTTGACAGGATTTACTGCTAATATGGCAGACGTGCCCTCCTGATGGGGTTAGCCATAGGTCAATGGCTTTATTCTGTCTCGCTAACGCTTTTAAATCGGGGATAATACTGGGGTCGAATAGAGGGTCATCTTCGGCATATAAAATTAGGGTGGGTTTGTATAATTGCGGTAAAATCTGCAAGCCACTGGTGGCGGTAAAATAGTCTTCTACTGTGGCAAATCCTAGTTTTTCAATTACTAATTCGTGGTCAAAACTACGAATTGAATTGACTCTGGCGATCGCTTCTGGATTGAAGATATTGGGGTGGTTTGGATTTAGTTGATGGGCGAGTATTTGCAGTTGGCGGGTAATGGCTTTTTCTAAATACTTCCCGACCGGATGATTTTCTAAATAGGCTAGGGATCTATTGGAGTCTAAACTAGGGCAAACTACAGCCGCACCAGCTATGTCTAAATTGCTGGAACTTTGGGCGGCTTTTAACCCCCACAAGGCTAATTGTCCCCCCAAGGAAAAACCTAATAAACTTATGGGGGCTGGACAGCCTAGGGCGAGTGACTGGTTAGCAATTTCTACAAAGTCTTGTCCTTCATATAAGCCGTCAGATTGCAGTGTGGGGGAGAGTTTACCCGTTTGACCGTGGGCGCGCCAGTCGAATAATACTACCGCATAACCATGGGCAAAGGCTTTGCGACCTAGTATTTTTAAAAACCACTGATTTTCTAAGTCTCCTACAATGCCATAAGTGCCAATTATTGTGCCTTGGGGGTTGGGGGGAATTGCATAAATACCAAAGATGGGGACACCCCCCGCCCCGGTGAATATTTTTTGTTGATAGGGGGGGGCGGGTTCGTGGGTGTGATTTTGCCAGGTTTTGCTAATTTGCAGGGCTGTATAAAGGGTCATTATTAACCCGTTTTTAAGGAAAAATGGGGGGCGATAACTGGGAGATGACGACATGATTTGATGGGATGATGATTCTTTATGGTAGGGCTTTTTGATGGATAATTAATTCTACTAAATTATCGATTAGGCGATCGGCTGTCATGGGTAGGGAATCTTGGCTTGGCAAAATCTCTTGGACTACCATATAATGAATCAGGGAGCCTACGAAGATTCGGGCTGTGGCTTCCGGGTCGGTAATAGTCAATTCTTGACAGGTTTTTAAATACTCTTTCAGGGTTTCTATGGCGGGCTTGACTAGGGTTGTTAAAAATACTTGGGCTAGGTCTGGGCGTTTTCCTGACTCGGAGACTATTAACCGGAGCAAGCTAAGATATTCGCGATCGCTTATATTTTCCATTAGTATTCCCTTGGCTAAGTCTCGTAAGACTAACTCTGGTTTCCCTGATAGGGGAGGCGACCTCTCGGAGTTTTTCCGGGGCTATCCTTTTGACTAGGGCGGTAAACAACCCATCTTTGTCGGAAAAATGACTATATATAGGGTTGGTTTGGACACCCCGGCTGCTTGGGCGACTCTATCCATCTGATATATGGGCTTATACCTTGATAGAATCTGCCTTTTAAATCATATATCGGAGTAGGTGCGATCGCATAGTTATTAACTTCTCCCTAGCTAATTAAAAGGAGTTAATCATAGCGGATTTTAGCGAGTTATATTGGCAGTTTAGTTAGGGAAAGATGCCAATCTATAGGGTAATTATAGGCAGTTTTTTAGATAACAATTAACCACATATTATGGCTAGTAAAACTTATCCCAAATCGGTGATACTGGGGTAAATGGAGTTATGGGTTATACATGATAACTGATCACCCCATTTACCCCCCTAGATCAGGTTTTGGCTTGGGAATTCCGCCGGATTACTCTAAGTCCCGACGCTTGGGGTTTCGTGAGGGGTCATTGGATAAGAATCCAAAGATAAATAAGCCTACGAAGAAGAGGACAACGATGTTAACGATGATTTTCAGAGTTACCATTGTTTTATTACTCCCTGGGGAATCTGTTTTTGATTGGGTTATGCAATTTGCACTGTTTTCCCATCATATCTTAATTTGGGCTTTGGTTTAAGGATTTTATGGCTTTCTGGGGCGATCGCTTTCTGAACCAGTGTTGAATAAATAATCAAGCGTACAGCCATGTTTCCCCCACGGTTAAATCATAGCAGATGTGGCGGTGGATGTCAAGGGGATTCGGGGAGAGGTGGCGATCGCTTTCAGTGTTGAATAAATAATCAAGTGTATAGCCATGTTTACCCCATGCTTAAATGATAGCA
>NZ_JBIMLI010000200.1:0-5776 GCF_051859755.1 Limnospira sp. | reverse complement strand
GCTATCGTATCGAGTAATGTCGCGCGATAGCTACTAGACTAGGGTTTACTGAAAATGGAGCATATGGGAATCGAACCCATGTCCAAAACGACTATTTACGCCCTGCTCGTTCACAGACATAGCCCCTCTAATCCTTAGGGCGGGAACCGTCACTTATCCCTGACGGTAGGATTCTCTAGTAGAGTCTTTTTCAGTTAAGCTACCAGAGAACGCTTAACCGAAGCATCCGTTGGGGTTTAACCCACAGTCCTTAACGGAGTCAAACCGTGAGTGCTCGAACCTATAGGAGGTATTCGTTATTAAGCAACAGCGGCTTTAACGCGAGCGAAAGGTACGACGTTGTTCGCACTTACATTTTTTTTGAACCTTTGATTTTCGAGAGGAGGCTCACTCTCGGCCTGAATCACAAGGTCGGTTTGATCGTCCTGTCGAAACCAGTAATGCCCCGTGTATACAAATAATGATAGATGATAAATCCCAGACTGTCAAGGGCTTTGGTGAAACTGTCTGTGGTCCGCAAGAGTTAAGGAAGGGGAGGGGTTTTGTCGGGGCGGGTACGTCATGGCACTACTAAGACCCGCCCCCGGCGGCTAAACAGCAGCAGTGGCCGCTAAAACCGCATCGGCTTTTTCAATACCTTCGCGAACCGATTGAGCGCAACTGTTGAGTGCTTCGCGTTCATTGTCTGTGAGGTTTAATTCCAGAACGCCCTCTACGCCTCGACATCCCAACCAACAGGGAACCCCTAGGAAAATATCCTTCATGCCATATTCTCCCTTGAGATAGGCAGAAGTTGGCAATAGACGACGACGGTTGAGTAAAATAGATTCTACCATAGTCCGCACGGAGGAAGCGGGAGCATAATAAGCGCCGCCAGTTTTCAGAAGTCCGACTATTTCCGCCCCCCCATTACGAGTGCGAGCAATGAGACGATTAATGGTTTCAGCATCCATTAACTCTGTAATGGGAATGCCATTAACTGTAGAATAACGGGGAAGGGGAACCATTAAATCGCCATGACTTCCCATAACGGTTGCATTAACATCGACAACGGAAACGTTTAATTCTGTGGCGATAAACGCTTGGAAGCGGGCTGAGTCTAACACTCCTGCCATTCCCATAATCCTAAAAGGTTCGATTTGGCTGACCTGCCAAGCTATATAAGTCATTACATCCAAAGGATTGGTAACTATGATAATGACTGCATTAGGGGAACTGGCGATCACATTAGTAACAGCACGAGCGACAATAGGGGCATTAGTTTCGATTAAATCATTACGATTCATGCCCGGAGTCCTAGGGCGACCGGCTGTAATTACGACAATATCTGATCCGGCAGTATCTGCATAATCATTAGTTCCGAGAATTTTGCGATCGTGACCTTCCACTGATCCAGCTTGCATCAAGTCCAGGGCGACCCCTTGGGGTAAACCCTCCACCACATCAAGTAATACGACATGGGCGACATTACTCTCTGCTATGCGCTGGGCTAGAGTACCACCTACTTTACCTGCCCCAATTATGGAAACCTGGGTAGGGTGACATGAAGGAGGAAAAAACATACTAGAAGCCATCTGCATATACCAATTATATTTTTATTAACGGTGTCTCTGCAATATGGGAAGTCATGGCGGGTTAAGCAGGGGTAGCCCTAATTTGAAGCCACCCCACCACCCGTAGGATTATGGGAATCATACCCTACCCTGCGGGTGTTAGTACCCTAGCCTAGTTATGTACGGATATTAGGGTTAACTGCGTAGTCCGATCGCGCCTCGAGTCGCACATGGCTATTTAGCGGGTTCCAATTGATCAATCCGCAACCATATAGCTGGTGTAGGGACTCGACCAAATTTGACAAAGGCATAATCTCCCTTGGTTTCCATGACTTCCCCTTTAGTTTCAAACAAATAGGGAGGTAAGCGGGAGTCGCTGGCGGTCACTTCTAGGCTATTTTCTAATTTTTCCCGAACGGCGTGAACAAAATCTCCGCGTTTAATAGTCATAGCGAGTAGGATAGCAAATGATAAATGAATCTATCCCAAATTTTAAGGGCTTGTGAGTTAATTTGATGTCAAGGATTCTGCGATCGTGGGCGAATCATAACAGACAAGGCATTCATTGCCTCTACTGATTCTGGCTTCCCTAACTGAGCACTGCAAATTATATTTTACCGTTACTGATGGTAGACGTAGCTTTATGAACATCTATCTTAACAATCGAGATCAGGAGAGATCAGAATCGAGTGAAGGTTGACACCTAGGGCAGAAATGGGTGCCGCGTCCCGATAGTTTAATTTTAGCGATGGGGGTTTGACAAACTCGACAAGGTTTCCCGCCGCGTTGATAAACCCAGGCGTGGCTACCGTAGTTCCCGTTAACGCCTTGGACGTTGAGGAAATTACGAATAGTTGTGCCACCGGAAGCGATCGCCTCTTGCAAAACCTCGACAATGTGGGTACACAGGCGATTAACTTGGTCTTCACTGAGACGACGGCTAGGAGTTGTGGGTTGAATTCCCGCTAAAAATAATGCCTCGTCCGCGTAAATATTACCCAAACCAGCCAATATAGCTTGGTCTAGTAAAGCCGTTTTAATCGGTCTTTGGCGGAGTCGCAGTTTGTTGGCTAAATACTCAGGGGAAAATTCATCGCTAAGGGGTTCTGGTCCCAATTCCCGTAAACCAGAAATCACATCCATCACCGCCATACCAGGGGGAACCCACCAGATTTTACCAAAAGTCCGCTGGTCAACAAATCTCAATTCTCGTTCCCCCTGCAAAAACAATCTCACCCTGGTATGTTTATGTAAAGGTTGATCAGAAGTCAGCCACAAAAGTTGTCCGGTCATCCGCAAATGCACACCCAGCCAGCCCCCGTCGCTTGTCTTAGTCTCGATTGGGTCTTTTGATGTGAAAATAGGATTTGATGGCTGTGATGGCGCTTGTAGTTGCGCTAACAGATATTTTCCCCGCCTATACCAATGGTTGATGGTAGTGTTGGTAAGTTGGGCGATAAATTCCACAGCAGTGGGGTGAGCGATCGCACTATCTAACAGGACATCCGCACCCACTATAGGCTGATTGAGGGTCATCTGATTTAGACCCTTTCTAACGGTTTCAACTTCAGGTAACTCTGGCACAGCAAAACAAGCAGATATAAAGTGACTGCGATTAAAACATTAACAGGCGGCAGGCACTCTATGGCACTGCCGCCAGGGGGATTAGCCGAGAGCCTAGTTTACTTCTTAGCTGCTTTAGCTGGTGCTTCTACTTCCACCAACTCAGCTTCAGCAAAGTTGTTAGTGTTAACGCCGCCATCAACACCGCAGTAGGCGTTGTAGTTGACCTTATCAAAACGAACAATCACAGGATAGCGAATCCCGCTTTTATCCACGGAAACAACTGTTCCCACTTCTTGGAACCAATAGGACTCTTTACGAAGAATGCGAACTTTAGAACCACGTTGAACCATTGGTTTATTTTCCTCTATGTCTAAAATGCGTTAATCTTCAGCCTACTACTGGATCAGCCATCTTATTCACTTCACTTTTTTAAGTTTTATTGCTAACCTACCCACAGGACTGGGGCTTCCGTGAGGGAGATTTCCCCAAAACTGCTGATTTGTGGTGACTTCGACCGTTCACTCTTGCCGTCTACCATCGCGGAAAGTACCGGGGAAACGTTGTCCGGCGGTGTTAATGAGAACACCTTGGCCGTGGGGGATACCGCCGCGCAGTTCCCCTTCATAGCGAAAACCGTTAGGGAAGGTACAATTCCCGCTTCCGTCGAGGGCCTGATTAAAAAATTCTCCTTGGCAGGTAGTCCCATCTGTGCGGGTTAAGGTTCCCTGTCCAAAGGGTCCCCCGGCAAAAAATCTTCCCTCAAAGCGATCGCCATTGCTATAAACAAACTGTCCGCTACCGTGGGGTTGGCTGCTGGTGTTACCGCTACCCACTTCCGTGACCAGTTGAAACTCACCAATATAGCGATCGCCATTGGCAAAAATCACCGTTCCGTTGGTAATCTGGCCATCTCTAAACACTCCCACTACACGGGAATCATCAGCAAAGATAAACACACCTTGACCATTAGGGAGACCATTGCGAAATTCTCCCTCAAAGCGATCGCGGTTAGCATAGACAAAGATACCGCGTCCTTCTGGGCGACCGTTGACAAAACTACCCGTAAAATTATCTCCCCCTTCGTAGTTGCACGTCACCTGACCAGTAGGTAGTTGTCCTTCACAGATGGGGGGGCGACCGCCTTCTGTTTGGGCATTAGCTGGCAGTGCAACTAACAAAGCCACAGAGCCACCAAGCGCCATTCTGCTGACCAGAGACTGCGTGAACCGTCCTAGGGTAACAAAGCCAAATTTTTCAACTAAATTCAACATAATACTCAACCCATGACATTGATAATTTCTGGGTTATCAAACCCAAGGGAGTTTTAGATCAACGACTGACCTCAACCACCGGGGATATAGATCCAAGCCAGGCAGAGTAGTCGCCTAAAACCCCCAATTAGTTAGGACTGATTACGAACAAAATTGTTGATAGTTTGTGGCATTACAATCGTGTTAGCCTCATCCCCAAAGGGTCCGCTAACCTCACCTACCATTCTAGCAACTTCAATGCCGTTCTGCTCAAAGATGACAATCGGAACGCCGTCTCCGCTCAACTTCACCCGCTTGATTAGAACTTCTCCCCCTGCTATGCGCTGACCAACACTCACATAACGACTCGTGGGTTCATTAGGAGCCTTAAGAATAATTCTCGTATCATCTCCCGTTCTCAGCACTCCGGTTACCTCTATTCCACGAGCTAAATCAGTCGAAGGGGGTGGTGGCGGCGCGGCTGGGGCGACGGGTGGAGGAGCATTAGGGTCAACCCATGCGGGTGGTCTGGAAGTGAGGGGGAGTTGAGGCAGATCTGGCACTCCAGCTACAGCTAGATCTGGTAATTCTGCTACTGGTTCAGCCAGTCCGGGTCGTCCGTTGGCTACTCCTGGCTGTCCGGTGGGAGTTCCGGGTCGTCCGTTGGCTACTCCTGGCTGTCCGGTGGGGGTTCCGGGTCGTCCGTTGGCTACCCCTGGCTGTGCGGTGGGGGTTCCGGGTCGTCCGTTGGCTACCCCTGGCTGTCCGTTAGCTACCCCTGGCTGTGCGGTGGGGGCTCCTGGTTGTCCTGGTACCGTAGTAACAGCAACAGGAGTTCTCCATTGGGGTGGTTGCATAGCCACCGGAAGACTGGGTAGGTCCGGCACTTGTCTAGTGGGTAAGGCGATCGATTCACTGTCTGCTTGCACGTCTGGGGGTCTATCTGCAATAACCGGTGGAACCGGTCCAAAGGGGTCAAGTTGTTGACCAGGAATCGGAATAGTTGCCGGTGCAGCAGGTACTCCATTTCTGCCGGGCAGAAGCTGTCTCAATCGTTCCTCTGATTTGGTAGACTGAATCAAACCTGCTTCTGGCGGAGGAGTTTCAGTAACTAGAGGATCTTCAAATGGTGTTTCTGCTGTAGTTTCCTCTTCCGATGGGTCAACTGGGGTTGTTTCTTCTGTGGGAGTTGGAGTCAATGTAATTTCCTCCTCCGGTGGCTCCGAAGCACAACCCCCTAGCCAGAGTGATAAAACCCCCGCTACAATCACAAATAGAACTTTACGCATTGCCTATCCCCAATGATGCTGATACATTTACGCGACATTTTTCCGGCTATTGCCTGACAATGCGACGATAGCACTATTACCCGTTAAGGTAACAGAGGCGGTATCCCGCAAAGCTTTT
>NZ_JBIMLI010000199.1:0-5913 GCF_051859755.1 Limnospira sp. | reverse complement strand
GAGTATGAGTCCAAAATGGCGATTTATGAAAAGTTGGGGGTACTATACTACGTTATTTATAACCCAGAATATTACCAACGCGATCGCCATCAACCCTTCGAGATTTATCGACAAATTGATGGTAAATACCAGTTACAAACGGGAGAACCCTACTGGCTACCAGAAATCGGTTTAGGAATTGGGAGAAGTCAAGCTACATTAGGTGGTATTGACCGAGAAATCCTGTCTTGGTTTGACCAAGAGGGGAGACGTTATTTGAGTGCGGAAGAGTTAGCACAGCAGGCTCAATTGGAAGCACAAAAAGAACGTCAGGCTCGTTTAGCGGCTATTGCTCAATTAGACAATATGGGATTAACAGTACAGCAAATTTCTGTAGCATTGGGGTTATCTGTAGAGGTGGTACGTCAGCGGCTAGAGGAATCATAGATTTGAGAAAGTTAGTTGATGTTAACTATCAATTAATGAGGGTGTGCCATTTTGCTCGGAACCACAATTTGGTCAAATTCTTCAGCCGAAATATAGCCTAATTCGACACAAATCTGCTTTAAGGTGGAATCCTTCTCCAAAGCCAAATGAGCGACTTCTGCGGCTCGGTCATAGCCGATTTTAGGACTTAAAGCAGTTACCAACATTAAAGATTGTTCTAAATAACTGTTAATTTTACTGCGATTTACCTGTAAACCAACCAATAGAAAATCAGTGAAGTTATGACAACTATCTGCCAAGATATTAACCGATTGTAGCAGGTTAAAAATCATCATTGGCTTAAACACATTTAACTCGAAATGACCCTGGGAACCCGCTATACTAATAGCAGTATCATACCCCATTACCTGAGCCGCCACCATAGTCATAGCCTCGCATTGGGTGGGGTTGACTTTTCCTGGCATAATTGAAGAACCCGGTTCATTTTCGGGTAAAATTAATTCGCCCAAACCACAGCGCGGACCACTCCCTAAAAATCTAATATCATTAGCAATTTTCATCAAAGAACAGGCTAAGGTTTTTAAGGCACCACTTGCCATAACTATGGCATCATGAGCCGCCATAGCGGCAAATTTATTGGGTGCTGAAACAAAGGGTAAATCTGTCATTTCGGCAATGTGTTCCGCCACCCTTTCCGCAAACCCAGGCGGCGCATTTAGGCCGGTTCCTACAGCGGTTCCACCAATAGCTAATTCATACAAATCAGGTAAAACCATCTCAATGCGTTTTAGGTCGGCATCTAGTTGCGCCACATAGCCGGAAAACTCCTGTCCTAAAGTCAGGGGAACAGCATCTTGTAAATGGGTGCGACCAATTTTGACAATATGGTTAAATTCTGCCGATTTCTGAGCCAGAGCATCTCGCATTTTTCGGACTTTAGGAATTAGGCGCTGATGAAACGCCAAAGCTGCTGCGATGTGCATAGCCGTCGGAAATGTATCGTTAGACGACTGAGACATATTCACATGGTCATTGGGATGAATAGGGTTTTTACTGCCCATTTTTCCGCCCACAGAAGCGATCGCCCAATTAGCAATCACCTCATTTACATTCATATTACATTGGGTACCGCTTCCAGTCATCCACACTCGCAGGGGGAAATGTTCCGATAACTTACCCTCAATTACCTGTTGCGCGGCCTGTCTAATCAATTCTGCCAGCTCTGGGGGCAGTTTTCCCAAGTCTTGATTAGTCAACGCCGCCGCCTTTTTGAGAATACCAAAAGCGGCGATCACCTCTGGGGGGATTAAATCAGTACCAATAGAAAAATAATGAAGCGATCGCTGAGTTTGCGCTCCCCAATAGCGATCGTCGGGGACCTGAATTTCCCCCATGCTATCGCGTTCAACTCGCATATTGGCATCCATGTCCTGATTCATCCCTAAGTTCCCCGTCCATTATCTATTAAAACTGCTTGAGTGCGCGTTGCATAGACCGCGCGTCATCCCGGCGCCGGATCGTCTCTCGCTTGTCGTGCAACTTCTTACCTCGCGCCAGTCCAATCATCACCTTAACCCGTCCCCGTTTCAGATACATTTTCAGAGGAACCAGAGTCAAGCCCTTTTGTTCTACCTGTCCAATCAGCTTATTAATTTCCTTGCGATGTAGCAACAACTTCCGGGTACGGCGCGGATCATGATTAAAGAAATTACCCGTATTCTCATAGGGGGAGATATGAACATTAATCAGCCACACCTCTCCATCCCGCAGCAAGGCATAACCATCCTGCAAATTAGAGCGACCCGCCCGGATCGACTTAACCTCCGTGCCTTTCAGTTCAATTCCGGCTTCGTAGGTATCTAGGATATCGTACAGATAGCGAGCTTTACGGTTATCGGTGAGGATTTTGTATCCGTTAGTGTCTTTACTCATGACTTATCATTGTACCATGAACCAGGGTTAATTCAACAACCTTGTTGTTACCATCATTTTAATGGGACAATAAAAAATTGAGTTTAGTATACATAGCGAGTTTTTAGCATCCAATGAAGGGAACGATTTGGGAACTGGATTTTTATAGTCGTCCGCTGCGGGACGAAGACGGGAAAAAAGTGTGGGAGGTGATTATCTGTGAAACCCCCCTAGATGTGCGATCGCGCCCCGAGTCTCTATTCCGCTATACACAATTTTGTCCCAGTACCCAGGTTAACTCTATCTGGTTGCAGGGAGCTATTCAAGAGGCGATCGCCCAAGCACCATTACCACCATCAAAAATTCGTTTTTTCCGCCGTCCCATGGCGAATATGATCTCTAAAGCTGCTGAAGGATTAGATATCCCCGCATCAGCTAGTCGTCGCACCTATACCCTGTTTCAGTGGCTACAAGAACGCATCGACAAAGTTTATCCCACTTATCCTAATTATCAGGAAGGAACTAACCCATCAGTCCAGTTTGTCTCCGGCGAACCTCAACCGCTACCAGATGCACTTCAGGGGGAACAGTGGGCGATCGTTTCCTTAGAAGCCGCCGCCTTTGAAGATATGCCAGAATGGGATATCGGCTTTGGCGAAGCCTTCAGTTTACCCATGATGGGCTTATCCCCAGAAACACCAGTTCCGGGTCTGATTATTTTCACGACACGCGCCATACCCCTAGCCGCTTGGATGTCCGGGTTGGAGTTAGCCTTTCTGCGACTCGTGGAAACTCCCCGCCCTAACCTGATTTTGGAAACAGGGGAAAATGAGAGTTGGATTTTGGCTAACCTCACCGACCCCAAAACCCAGACCGAAGCCAAGAATTTTGAACAAGCCAAACTCTCGGCTAAGAATGTGCATTTTTTGGCTATTCAGTCTGACCCTAATTCCGAGTCCTTTGCTGGCTTCTGGATGCTTCAGCAGTTAGACTTCTAATCCCATTACACCGGAGGGGGGTCATACGATTATTGATTATCCCCTCTCCCACTCACCCGGAAAACATCCCACCTCTATACATACAATCTTATTTTTGTCAATATGCCCATTTTAGGCGATCGCATTTTCTCCGGGGGTCGGTGCGGCAGTCCTCTCGTTTTTCCCGTGGCTGACCTAGCACCCGACCCTACAGTTAGCCATAAAACCTTATTAATTCTTAACAATCTTTGGAAAATCAAAACTATTGGCAGCCATACATTAGCTACACTTAACTAATTTGCCGGGGCCAGACCTAGGTTGCTAACTAATTGAGAATCATTAGCGTGAAAAATCAACTTTCATGATATAAACATTTTAAAGAGAGTTATTTGCAATTGGTGTCCAGAGCCATACCCAGAGCCCTATCCTGGATTTAAAGGGTTCAAATGTTTACTGGAAAAGGTTTCTAAGTAATTAGACAACCCAAATCATGAGAAAAAACTCTCAATTAATGGTGGTTCCAGGAACTAGAGCCATTAACCGATTTTCAGATGTTTTAGCGTTGGTGTGAGATTAGAAATGACAAACAAAATTCTTTGGAAGACCCTCCACAGTCCCAGCTTGGTGGGTGCAGCCCTGCTGCTAAGTGCAGGTTCCGCCTTAGCCACAGAAAAAATAGCCACTAAATTTGACATGACATCTCAAGTAGACCCGGTAACTACTGAAGAGATAGAAGAGTCTATCAGCCCAGAGTCTAATGTGGCGATCGCCCTCATGTCCGAACCCCCAAGCCAACCTTTAGAATTAGCTCAAATACAGCCCGAAACCGAGCCAGAAATCAGCATCTTAGGTATCGAGCAAATCAACCAATACAGTGGCTTAGAAGACTCCATGGAACAGGTAACTTCTGTTTCCCAGTTGTCAGACGTGCAACCCACAGACTGGGCATTCCAAGCCCTACAGTCCCTAGTTGAGCGCTATGGCTGTATCGCAGGTTATCCCGACGGAACCTTTAGGGGAAACCGAGCCATGACTCGTTTTGAGTTTGCGGCTGGTTTAAATGCCTGTTTAGAGCGAGTTAACGAACTAATTGCCGCTTCTGTAGCTAATCTGGTCACTCGTGATGACCTAGCAGTTATCCAACGGCTTCAGGAAGAATTTGCAGCAGAACTAGCCACTTTAAGAGGTCGCGTATATGCCCTAGAAGCCAGAACCGCCGAATTAGAAGCTAACCAATTCTCCACTACTACCAAACTTAGTGGGGAAGTAGTATTTTGGGCAGGAGATAGCTTTGGCGATCGCTCTCGTCATAATGTAGCAGGGGGACCCTTTGGCCGAGCCAGTGATGACCCCACCGAAACCTATCTCGGCTACCGGGCCCGTCTCAACTTTGATAGCAGCTTTAGCGGTCGAGACAGGCTGAGAATTCGTTTAGAAGCCGTAGACATTCCCAACCTGAGAGCTTTTGGTCTCAATAATACATTAATGGCTCGCACTTCCATTGATGGCAGGAGTAATGGTTTCCGACTAGATGATCTAAACTACCGTTTCCCGGCTTTTGATGGTAAAGCTCGCTTCTGGGTAGGCGCTAATGCTCTGGGAATAGACAATATTCTTGATGTCCTTTCACCCCTTGAAAGTGCCTCCACCGGATCAATTTCTCGGTTTGGACGACGGAACCCCGCCGTATTTCGAGGACCCGGTGGTGCAGGTGCTGGCGCTAACTTTACCTTTGGTAGTCGATCTCCCTTGAAACTTAATCTAGCTTATTTAGCCGGTAATGCTTCTGATGCTACCGAAGGCAATGGCCTATTCAATGGCAGTAATAGCGCTGGCGCTCAATTAGTTTATCAACCCAATCGAAACCTCGCTTTTGCCGTCGAGTACGCCCGCAAGTATTTTAGCACTGAAGACGTGAATATTGCTGGCGGCACCGGAAGCTGGATTTCTGAGCGTCCCTTTGGAAACAATGCCACCACCAGCGATAACTTAGGTTTACAATTTAACTGGCGCGTCCTTGACAAATTCCAGTTAGGCGGTTGGTTTGGTGCTACCTGGGCTCATCAACAAAGAAATGGCAGTGATAGTGCTACAATTCTTAACTGGGCTGTCACTATGGGCTTCCCCGATGCCTTTAGCGAAGGGGATTTGGGTGGTATTATTATCGGAATGCCTCCGAAAGTTACCTCCCACGACCGGGGAGCTTTGGAAGATCGCGATACTTCCTTCCATATTGAAGCCTTCTATCGCTATGCCTTCAATGACTACATTTCCATCACTCCCGGCTTCTTTGTCGTCACTAACCCTGATCACAATAGCCGCAATGCTAATATTTTCGTAGGAACTCTGCGAACGACTTTCCGTTTCTAATAACAGTTTCCCGCTCATTTTCTCAGCCTGGGGGGACGGACTATTCTATTAATTCATTGCGCCGCCCCCCATCTCTTCTTGATTAATTTAGGGCGTTGACAAATCTACCCGATCGCCTATTATGGTTTTATCGGTTTACTGCGCCTATGAACTGGTAGGGGTCGAAAGGAAAGTCACCTTTCCCAACTCCCATTCAAAACCGTGCTTGATACTTTCACATCACACGGCT
>NZ_JBIMLI010000198.1:0-5939 GCF_051859755.1 Limnospira sp. | reverse complement strand
ACTTCGGCTAGATGTTCTGGCTTTTCCCTCGAAAAACCATCAAGGCGAACATTAATCCTCTCGGCGTAATCTTCAATACTGGCGGCGATATCTAGCAGGCCGCCTAAGTAGATTTCATTCTCCAGATTCTCCATGGTCTTCGGCGATAAAGGTATTGGCTATTTCTAAGAAACACTTAGTTTTTTTTAGGGCAGCAACCGCGTAGGATGCAAGCGCTTGTTGGGTAAACTCATCAAAGGATAGTGACTCCTGGACAGATGGACTAGCCGAGAACATCTGCCAAGCCATAGAAATGAGAAGGCGATCGCCCGCGCTTGATTCATGGTTAGCGACAACTTCCCCGTTCTCGATCGCATCAAGCATTTTTTTCACATACTGCTTTTGGGGGTTGACTGCAATCTCCTGATTAAACCGATCCAAAAACGATTTGTGCAATGTGTTTAAGGCTTTGGGTTCTAAGTGTTGCAGCAAGATACTAAGTTGAGCGACTTTCTGTTCGTTGGTTAATTTTTTCATCCTTTCTGTCTCCAGATTGCTGGTGTAACTGATTGGCGGACACCGGGGGGGGAAGCGATCGCCTATCTATCCAGATGGGGATAGAGACGATCGCCTATATCCTCACGGCGCGCGCACGTCTAGCATTAACCAGTCAGATGGTGCTATGATTAAGCGCCAATGGTGAGTAAGAGAAAGCGATCGCTCGCATAACTCTCGCATCAGAAACTCCTGACTGGCTTGCTTGGGGAATGCTTGAGGTAAGCAGCCCCAAGCCCTTTTATTTAGTGACCAATACTCAAGCCGGCAGCGTCGAGATGTCGCACTACTTCATAACTCAGGCAGGTAGCCCTAAGCAGTTGACTTCTAACTTGTCTGTAGTCGGGGTTTTGTGACTCCAGAACTTCAATCATTTGTTGTAGGCAACGGGTTAGCTCCTGATTGGAAGTAGCCGCAGCCTGAAGTTTGATCCGTGCAAACGGGTCGTTACTGGGGCTAGTTGACATCGTAGTTTTTCACCTCCTCGTTAGGGCGACCGCTTAAAACGATCGCTCTCAGTTCATCCCCATTACTCCTCTGGTAAGTTGCCAGCATTTCATTGGCGAGATACCAGCTTTCCTTTAGCAGCCGACCAACCTGCTGAGTTGTTAATGGCAACTCATAGACAAGGCTAGGATTTTGCAGCAATGCTAAAAGGACGGATTTTGCTGTGTCGGAAACGGCAGAATGGGAGAGCGGAATCTCTCTTCTGTCTGGTGTTTCCATAGGATTTCCTCCAATTCATCGGGTGTATATTCGAGCATTTTGCTGATTAAACTCAGGTAGGCAAAAACCTCCTCTGGTGTTAGTGATTCGGACAAGTTGAGTTGACCCGTAGCAGCATCAGATGTTATACTGATGACTGAACGGGGCGAATTAGGATCGCTCATATTCAAATTCCTTTTGCTAAAGGACGATGGTGGGTAGGGGGAAATTTCGGGTTTCCCCCTTCCTTTTGGAATTACGAGTTGTGAACTTTGAACACCAAACCAATGGGTCCGGCTAGTTGGGGATTCCGCTGTAGGGAATCCTCTATTTCTGCAATGTAGTGGGCTACCTCCTCATCAGATAGTTTGAACACAGTTGTTTGAGCAGTCCTTCTTAAATGCCGTCCGATTTGTTGCTGCCCGTTAGCCGCAACTTGTCGGTCTGCCAGCATCCAAGCTAAACAAGTAACCAAGAAGATCCGCTGATGTTTTTTGTCTAGGCGGTGAAACCCGCTAGGCAATTCTGCGGCCTTAGCTTTTCTATTCACCATAGGCTTTGACCTTATATATAGGGTTGACTGGTGCGATCGCTTAACCAACCTCATGGCGATCGCTTACATCTATCAACTTCCCCGCTCTCAATATCCGGCTTTTTATCTCTCTCGCTCGAATAGTGGCCGCAGGAAGTGAGTTAAAAGAGGCGCTCGTAGTTCGCAATTAATGCGATCGCTGTCCCAGATCCACCGGGAGAGCCGCCTACCCCCTTTTCCTCAGTTGGCCGCAGGTGATAGAGGTGCGACGCAACTTAAATATATTTAGGTTACATGAATCTAAGATAACATGGTAAATATAAAAATGTAAATATATTTATGATATTTTTTTTGGAGAGGTTGTGGACAAGGAACATGAAAAAGAGCAAACCCTATCAGCATCGGACTCCCAACGTTTTGTACGGGGAGAAGAAGAAGGCTGTCACAATGACATTGACGGAAACAGCGGTCAAGTTGTTGGATCAGATGGCTACAGAGTTGACTCTGAACCGTTCAGAACTGATCGAGCAAATTGCCAGGGGGATTATTTCCAGCCAGGGGGGTGTCATCACCTCGGAACAGGCGGGAAAATCTTAGACCTGTTGGAGGAGCTGTTCGCTGGATTTGATTCTTATGTCAAAAGCCATGAAGCGCGACTAGAGCAACGGCTACTAGCGAACAGAGAGTATCAGTCTCAAATGAAAGAGCAGATGGAGAAAATCCGGCAGGAAGTTCTCCAGCAGGTGTCCGAATAATTTAAGCGCCCCTCATGCCAGTGGGGGGTGTTTTTTCTTTCGGCATTTGGCAAAACCCTCAAGCATTATATTAGCCATGAACAGACAGAACTCTAATCCCCAAACTATCACCGGTGACAAAACCGCCGCGCATCAAGCCACCAATTCCGTCACCCAGGGTGACGAAAAAGTTAAAAAATCACCTGCCCCGGTGTCGGCGATCGCTCATCAGATTACTGATACCATCCCGACCGTTCCCCCAGAAGTGCTGGAACTTGAGTCTAAAGTGCGGGAACTTGAGTCCGAAGTGCTGGAACTTCGAGACCTGGTTAAAAAGGATTACGCCGCTTTTTCCCGAATCGCCTGTGATATTGATATAGTAAGCGCCCTAATTTATGACAATCGTCCTTTTGTGACAAGGCTTTTCCTGGTTCGCAGCATAGCCAAAAACTCACAATTGGCAATTTTGGCTATAAATACTCGAGCTATCACCACCGGAGATGATGATGGCAGGGGGTCCGGCCGATGAAAAGACAATCCACACCGGGGCAGCTTTCCTTAGCAATTTCGTCACCCAGGGTGACGGAACTTGAAAATCCAGAGCCGTTTGATCCAGGCTGGGATGATCAGGATGTCTTGAGATGTCTCAGAAGTTGCCCGAATCAGGATATAAAGCAAATTAGCCAAGCTACTGGACTCCTACAATCCCGCGTGATTAAGTCTCTGGAAAGGTTGCGCGAACAGGGCAAGGTTAAATATCTAGGATGGGTAGCCGTCACCCAGGGTGACGAAAATTTATCACCGGTGAAAACTTCCCAGAGCGATCGCCTAACCGTTCGCTGGAAAACCAAATCAGCATTCCAAGACACAAACGGCAATAAGTACGCTTATCTTTATCAGGGGAAAAAGCAGGTTTGTTATCTGGCAGGTCCTCATCTCAGCGAAAAAGCGAAGGCGATCGCCAACCAGGTAGAACAGTGGATCGAGTCGGACTGGTCTCTGGAAACTATCCTAGAGAAACTTCCAGCACTTAAATCGAGTGGTGGAAATTTCCCCGGCGGCGCGTCCTAAGATTTCCCCCAAAGGAGATTTTATACCCCCAAAAATTTTGTGATTTCACAGAAAAATCAAGGAGCGTTTCCCAACCTAAAACGGCGCTAAGTGCTACTGTACACTGGTTAGCGTCGTTTGCCGTGTGTAAGAATATTTGATGTTTTGTCCAAAATACCAAAGTGCCGAGTTTAGCGCTAAAATTGGAAGTATCTAAGGCAGTGTGTGGCGTTCGGCCCTCCAAAGCATAGCAGCAACCCATTTCTCCCTGGATAACACTGATAGCGATCGCTGCCTTAGATTTCATCGATCGCGTCTCGGATTTTTTGAGGATCAGCATCAATATAGCGCTGCAAAGATGACATGGATTTGTGACCTGTGATAGCCATGATGGTTCTGGTATTGACTCCCTTGTTATAGAGTTTGGTGATGAAAGTGCGGCGGTAACTGTGGAGAGAATAGCCCTCGTTTTCTAATCCCAGACGAGCGATCGCCGCCCTATGGAAAGAGTCTATCGCTTGAACGGTAACGGGCTTGGATATATCAGATGGGCTAGGAAACAGAAACTCGCCGCCACCGATGCGGTAAGTTCCGAGAATCTCTCTAAGTTTTTGGGAAATGGGAACTTGGCGGACTCCCCCATCTTTCCCGCCCGCGCGCTTACGAGTTTCGGATCGAAAAGTTATTTCTGGCAGGACAACACGGGAAGCTGAGGAAACATAAACGTCAGGGATTCGCAGTAACCTGACAGCTCCCACTCGTTCGCCGGTGTACATCAAGATTGCTAGTAAGGTTCGCTGCCAGTCATATTTGCACTGCTTCTGAATTCTGTAGGCGATCGCGTCGGGGATAATGGAAGCCTGACCGATTCGGTTTTTCTTCATAGGTTTGTAATTGGCTATGGTTTCTCCCCAGTTGCCCAGATGGTCGGATTAAGCGATCGCCCTTCCTGTTTACCTATTGTAGTGGACGGACTGAGCCAGATGGAATCAACTCGGAGACTTGGGGGATTGGCGGCGGGCGATCGGATCAGCCTCCCCTATATTTGTTCACCAGCCGGTAAGGCGATCGCTTCCCCCCCATCTCAGGAAAACTCAGATTAAGGCGATCGCTTATTTACCGCAGGTAGATCTACCAATAACCGAAGGAGGGAGTCAGGTGGTTGATAGTAAATTCTCCACCCTCTTTGGGGTTGGCTAGATTAGGCGTGTAAGAACAGTTACACAAAAAGCGATCGGTCTCCTCGTCCGGGAAAGTGTCAAAAAACAATATCTGCTTACTCATTGTGGGAATAAGACTAAAGCCACCTTCTAGGGATTCCACAGTCGTCGCTTCACTATGTCCTTTAACCCAGTTCATTAGATGGTTCATGTTGGTGTCGCTATAAAGTTCCCACTGGTAAACGGCTACTTGGGTCAAAGCCATTGCCATGATTTCACGTGGAATCAGGAAGACTTTAATCACTTCTCCAGGCGGCAGCCAAGAATCGTTAGAGGGATTAATGGTAAAGTTGTACATTTGACCAGGGAAAAACACATCAAACTGAAAAATTAAAACTCCATGTTCACTATAAAAGGTGTTATACCAAAGATAGTCATATATTCTGTTACTATCCGAATCTGCGTTGTCAGCTATAAAATTGGGTACGTGAACGGATTGATTTCCTGTACCCATAAAAGGTCTAATAGATAAATTCGGCATTGGCATATCGTCTATTTCTCCTGATTCTTGTCCTAAGTCATAATCAATTTCCGTTTCCTGTCTAACCCAGAGTTCTACCGTCTGGGTGGTGGCGGATGTCGCAAAAAGAGAGATTCCCCCGTCGCTGCTATCAAAATAGGTCGCATCTTCAAATACTGGCAATGAGCGATCGCTACCATCCCATCTGATGGAGAATGGATTTTCCCCCTTGATGGAAATTTCTCGCCTCACCGGGGACGATGTGGAGGGGATAATTTCCACCTCTTCCCCTGCCGCCAGTTGAACCGTCCCCGACTTGGAAAATCTATAATAAGCGCCCCCGCCGCCCCCGCCACCGGTAGGACGCATTGCAAATCGAATAGGCATTTATCGTAGAATGGAAGTAACCACTTCTATTTTCTCACATGAACATCACGCCGGGAGTCTATCCCGATTTTTCCGAAACCACACTAGAAGCCTTAACCTTAGCCATGGGGCGGCGATTGCTACAAAGGCAAAAAAACCTGACGATTAACGTCACAGGAAAAGACATTATGGATTTAACTCTCAATGAAGAGGATTCTGTTGTCAACCTGGATATTGACGAGCTAGAGGCTTATATAGAAGATGGCGCGATTAAAATAGTAGATCCGTTTGTGAGTAGTTTTCAACCCGGTATAGGTAGTTACCCCTTTGACCAAACC
>NZ_JBIMLI010000197.1:0-5989 GCF_051859755.1 Limnospira sp. | reverse complement strand
TCTTCTTCTGTCGCCGCTTCTGTAGGTGTCTCCGAGACCATTAAATCATCAGCCATCACTGATTCTTCTACCTCTTCAGAAACTTCCGACACCTCTGCCGCCACTTCCGCCACTTCCGCCACTTCTAGTGTCTCTTCTTCTGTCGCCGCTTCTGTAGGTGTCTCCGAGACCATTAAATCATCAGCCATCACTGATTCTTCTACCTCTTCCGACACTTCCGACACTTCCGACACCTCTGCCGCCACTTCCGCCTCTTCTAGTGTCTCTTCTTCTGTAGCCGCTTCTGTCGGTGTCTCCGAGACCATTAAACCATCAGCCATCACTGATTCTTCTACCTCTTCCGACACTTCCGCCACCTCTGCCGCCACTTCCGCGACTTCCGTCTCTTCTAGTGTCTCTTCTTCTGTAGCCGCTTCTCTAGCTGCTTCCGCTTCACTTTCTGCCAACAACTCAGGCAAAAATTCCAAACGCTCATGCAGCGACTTTATCATCTGCTCAGTTTGAGACTGCATAGCTCGCACCAGTTGTTCAGTACCCGCGCGAATTTCATCATTATATTGTTCTTCCAGGTTATCAATAGCATTTTGAATCCGAGTCTCCTGATCTTGTTCAAGATCAGCGCGTAGCTTCTGAATTTCTTGTTCACTGTGCTGTCGGATATTTTCGATGGTTTCGCGAATTTCCTCTCTGGTAGTATAGTTGTCTTGCTCAAGTTGTTGCAGTTGGTTCTCATAGCCCGCGATATATTCTGCCATCTGCTGAGTGCGGTCTTGACTTTCGCTAATATCCCCATCCATATCATGAAGTTGAGTTTCATAGCCTGTTAAAGACTCACCCATTTCATTGATGCGACTTTGGCTGGCTTGTAAGTCTTGATTGACCTCTTCTAATTGAGTCTGATATGAAGTCAAAAACTCATTCAATTCCTCAACCTGGCGTTCACGGCTATGTAATTCCTCCATCAAATTTCCCAACTCTTGCTGATACCCTCTCAACTGCTGGTCAGCTTCCTGGAGTTCCTCCTCACGGCTTTGTACCTGGTTGGTAAGCTGCTCAATATGGGACTGATAATATTGAGTTAAGGATTCATTGCTTTTTGTCAATTCAGCTTCCTGTTCTTGTTTGAGCGTTTCTGTCATCTCTCGCAGTTGGCGATCGTAATCATCTCTTAGGGACTGGACCATTTCCTGAATCCTGACTTGATGGGCTTTTTCTAATTCCTCAGCCGAGAGGCGAATTTGTCGCTCATATTCTTCTCTCTGCTGGGTCAGGCGACGCTCCAACACAGTATAGCTGACCCCCAACCCAGCCAAACTGCCAATAATTAACATAATCAGTAAACTAATCAGGTCCATAGGTAATCTCCCAATTTTTGGTAAAGTTATAGAGCCATCATCTAATCAACCCAGTTTTTAATAACTCTGTGTCCCCAGAGTATCTAAATACGTTACCAGATTATAATCGTGTCTAACACAACCCATGAAAAACCTGACCTCCTTCGCGCCCATTTACTGATCTCTGGACGGGTGCAGGGTGTCGGTTATCGATACTATACTCGCCAAGTCGCCATTCAAAAGGGAGCTAACGGCTGGGTGAAAAATTTGCCCGATGGTCGGGTCGAGGCTGTTTTTGAGGGTAGTCAAGCCCAAGTGGAGGCCATGATTAAATGGTGTTACCAAGGACCGCCCTCCGCTCAACCTACACAGGTTAAGGTAGAGTATCAGCGAGCCGAAGGACTCTACAGCTTTGATATTCTCTACCATTAGCCTCGAAATCATCCCTAGCGCGGTCTAGATCAAATTAGATCCTACTTTCAACAAATTCTTCTAGGCGCTTGAGTCCAGTTTCAATATTTTTTAAACTCGTGGCGTAGGATAGGCGAATGTGATCATCTGTTCCAAAAGCCAAGCCAGGAACTGTAGCCATTTGCTTTTCTTCTAACAAGGCATTGCAGAAGTCTACCGACCCTAAGCCGATTTTCCCGATATTGACGTACATATAAAATGCGCCGTAGGGTTTAACACAGCTAATTCCGGGAATAGCGTTCAGTAGTTCATACATCACCTGTCGGCGTTCTGCAAAGGCTTGTCGCATTGTTTCTACACAGTCGAGGGAACCTTCCAGAGCGGCGATCGCTCCATATTGAGCAAACGTGCAGACATTAGATGTACTATGGCTTTGAATCCGGGTCATCGCCCCAATAATAGTTTTATCCCCAGCCAGATAACCTAAACGCCATCCAGTCATAGCAAAGGACTTAGCGAAACCGCTACTAATCAGCGTCTGTTTATGGACTTCTGGGTGAGCGGCCGCTATACTCAGATGTTGCGCCCCATCATAGAGAATTTGGGAGTAAATCTCATCAGAGACTACCAGAATCCCCGACTCCACCACCACTTCCGCTAACGCTTTCAGTTCATCCGGGGTGTAAACCATCCCCGTCGGGTTTGACGGCGAGTTAAGGACAAATAGTTTAGTTTTCGGGGTAATCGCTTGTCGCAGTAATTCTGGGGTAATCTTATACTCGGTAGTCGCATCGGTGGGGACAATGACCGGAGTGCCATCAGCTAGTTTGACCATTTCTGGGTAGCTTAACCAGTAGGGGGAAGGTATAATCACTTCATCCCCAGCCTCGATGATCGCCATCATCAACCCGGACAGGGAATGTTTCCCGCCATTGGTGACAATGATATTTTCGGCGCTATAATTTATATTTTCCGCGCTATAATTAACACCCACCTCTTGAGTCAGACTGCGAGCGATTAATTCCCTCAGTTTGGGCTCTCCCGCTGCTGGACCGTACCGTGTCTTTCCTTCATCGAGTGCCTTTTTAGCCGCAGCGACTATGTGTTGGGGTGTGTCAAAGTCCGGTTCACCAACGCTGAAGTTGAGAACGTCGAGTCCCTCGGCTTTCATGGCCTTGGCCTTGGCTGATATCGCTAGGGTGACAGATTGGGGAACCTGTTCTACACGGGCTGCCAGCTTCATATCAAATTACTCTTTTTAGTAGTCTTAAACTAGAGATTCTACGGCGGGTGATGAATGTCTGCAACCCTAATTGTTGGGCAATGATGACATTTTTTCATTTGATTCAGGGTTTATTATCACAGATCCCGTTATTTGTCAACTATGTGAACTACAGTTGCGCTGAAAATCTAGGTCTCATTGTTCCATAAGTCTGTCATCGCATAAAGTCCGGTTGACATGATCTCAAAAAAGGTAAACCATCAAATGTTAGACTTCCGAGCTATAGATTCATTAATGTTGTATTCCTATTTCGATTCAGACACCAACGATTCTAAATCCTTCGAGTTACCAGGGGCACGCCCTCACTATAACCCCGATCGCCCTGGTCAGGTTGAGCATATTTTTCTCGACCTAGTTTTGGATATTCCCGCCCAAAGTTTTCAGGGAACTTGTACTATTACCCTAAATCCGATCCGCAGTGGTATTAATACCCTCACCCTCGATGCGGTAGATCTGGAAATTAATCAAGTTAAAATTGGTAAGCATGAGGTAGATTTTGACCATGATGGTCAGCAATTATACGTTCATCTGAACCAACCCACAGAGGTTAATCAAACCCTGAAAATAGCGATCGACTATACTGTTGATCATCCTCAACGAGGTCTATATTTTATCGGACCAAATTCAGATTATCCTGATAAACCGATTCAAGTTTGGACTCAAGGGGAAGATGAAGATTCCCGTTTCTGGTTTCCCTGCTTTGACTATCCGGGACAGTTAGCCACCTCAGAAATTAAAGTCCGGGTTCCCCAGGATTTTTTGGCGATCGCTAATGGTGAATTAATCGCCACCAAAACTAAGGGCGATCAGCAAATTTATCATTGGTTACAAAAGCAGGTTCACCCCAGTTATTTGATAGCGTTAGCGGTGGGTAAATTTGCCGAAATCAAAGAGGAGTATAATCAGATTCCGGTGGTTTATTATGTCGAAAAAAATCGCCAGGAAGATGCTCTACGGAGTATGGGAAAAACTCCAGCTATGATTGAGTTTCTCTCTCAAACTTTTGGCTATGATTATCCCTATCCGAAATATGCTCAAGTCTGTGTTGATGATTTCATTTTTGGAGGTATGGAAAATACCTCGACAACTCTGTTAACCGATCGCTGTTTGTTGGACGAACGCGCTACCCTAGATAACCGCAATACAGAAAGCTTGGTAGTCCATGAACTCGCCCATCAATGGTTTGGTGATTTGGTGGTAATTGCCCATTGGTCTCATGCTTGGATTAAGGAGGGAATGGCGACTTATTCTGAGGTACTCTGGACTGAACATGAATATGGGGCGGACGAGGCAGCTTATTACCGATTAAATGAAGCCCGTAGCTATTTTTCGGAGGATTCTTCCCGCTATAGTCGTCCGATTGTAACTCACGTTTACCGAGAAGCGATTGAACTTTATGATCGCCATCTTTATGAAAAAGGCGCTTGTGTTTATCACATGATTCGCGCCGAATTGGGAGATGAGTTATTTGCCAAAGCTATTCATACTTTTGTGCAGGATAACGCCCATAAAACTGTGGAAACGGTGGATTTATTGAGGGCGATCGAAAAGGCAACGGGACGGAATTTGCTGTTTTTGTTTGATCAATATGTCTATCGTGGGGGACATCCTAAATATAAGGTTTCCTATTCCTGGGATAATGATAGCAAAATTGCGAAGGTGACTATTAAACAAACCCAGGCGAAAGACAGTGATAAACTCAGTGAGGCTAATTTGTTTAATCTGAAAATACCTATAGGTTTTGGCTACACGAAAAAATCTAAGGGTAAATCCAAAAAGAAATCGACTCCAGTGGAGTTGAAAACGGTGACTGTACAAGTTAGCGATCGCGAACAGAGTTTTTACTTTCCTTTGGAAGAGAAACCTAACTTTATCAGTTTTGATGTGGGTAATAATTTGCTCAAAACTGTGACTTTAGATTATCCAGTAGCTGAGTTAAAAGCACAGCTTCAGTTTGACCCAGACCCGATTTCCCGGATTTATGCCGCCCAAGCCTTGGCTAAAAAAGGGAATTTGGCATCGGCTAAAGCCTTGGGTGAGGCGATGGTTTCTGAACCTTTCTGGGGAGTCCGGGTTGAAGTGGCGAAACAGTTGGTAAAGGTTAAACTGGATCAGTCTTTTGATGGCTTGGTGGCTGGCTTGAAAGATGAAAATCCACGAGTGCGGCGGGCGGTGGTTAATGCTTTGGCAGAAATTCACACGGCTGCAAGTTATCAGGCGATTAAACCTCTGGTGGAAAATGGTGATCCGAGTTATTATGTGGAGGCTAGTGCTATACAGGCGATCGCCAAAATAGCAGCGGGAAATACCGAGGATGAACCTACAGAAGCTGAGGCGATCGCTTTGTTAGAAATGGTGTTACAAGAAAGGGCTGGTTGGAATGAGGTAGTCCGGTCTGGGGCGATTTTGGGTTTGAGTCAAATGAAAACTTCGGAAATGGCTTTAAATCTGATTTTGAAATATACCGCTAATGGTGTTCCTCAAGCCCTGCGTTTAAATGCTATTTCTAGTCTAGGTCGCATTTCCACAGGTCAAAATAACATCAATCTTGAACGTATTATGCAACGGATTCAAGAACTAGCTAAAGAAGATTTCTTCTTAACTCAAATATCTGTGGTAATGGCTTTAAGCCAAATGGAAACTCCCAAGGCGATCGCTGTTTTGAATGACCTAGCAGAACAGACCATGGATGGACGGGTCAGGCGCAGGGCGGAAGAGGCTGTGCAAAAAGTCCAAAAAAATCTGGGTTCAGACAAAGCTATTAAGCAGTTACGGGAGGAACTGGACAAAATCAAAAAGGAAAATCAAGAACTACGAAGTCGCCTAGAAAACTTAGAGGCTAAAACTAAGTAATCCGCATCATATTGGGGTAATTGACTAATTACCCCTAGGCGGAAATTCCGGTTGATATTTATTCGGGCTGATGGCTTTCTAGCCATCCCAACAAATCATCTATCTCCGA
>NZ_JBIMLI010000196.1:0-6019 GCF_051859755.1 Limnospira sp. | reverse complement strand
AAAAAGTACAGGAATGGAGCGATCGCAAGCGCCATCTATTTAAACCTAACCATCTGCGAATAGCTTGGGAACGCCTTGACACTCAGAACTGGTTTGATATCAATAGCGATGACGAAATCCAATAATGTTCATGACCCTAAAAAAATGTGCGAACGATAAGATATTGATGAAACTGCCCGATGTAGAACCGGAGGAATTTGATAAGCTGGAGTTGTAGATTGCTGAAGTTGCGATCGCCCACTCTAGGACGGGTCAGGCAGACTTCTAGAATGGCGATCGGCGATCGCCTTTCTATTCCTGGAAATGAATACCCACGATCGGCTGACAGAAAGACGGCGATTGTGCAATAGTTCAGACTTGAGTCAATGGATAGCAGTATAGACCCTATTTATGGCGATCGCCTATAGCAATCCTAAATGATTCCCTCACCCCCAACCCCTCTCCCTTTCTGGGCCGCCATCGGTTGGGGGTGAGGGCATTCCACAACTAATTTAGGGTTGCTATATTAACCTGGTTCTCGAATCATTCCCACTCAAACCCATGAAAAATTAGGCGGTTCCACTATTTTTTTTGAACAAACCGCAGGCTGTTTAGCGGATGAGCCATTGGTGAGAGAGGCCCAGGGGGAATCTGAGGTCAGAGCGGAAATTTAGGGATTTCTTGACTGGATACTAAGGTCTAAGAGGGTTTATAAAAGCAGGTGAAGTTAGAGTTGAAAACTTGCTGGAATGTGAAAATTATCCATTGCTAGTTCAGGATATCCTACAAACTTTTAGTAGTAATCGGCAAAATTAAATGGTGACAAAGAAAGTTAGCAGGATAAGGCTTTCCTGATGGAACTGTACGGTTATGTTTTGATATTTTATGAATTCTATTTAAAAAATGTGGGTGATGCTCCAAACTACAGGAAAGTTTGGCTTCAATATTACTAAATACTTTACTGGTTTCAGGGGAAAAAAGATACCCAAGCATACCGCCTTGGCTAGAAAATGGTGCGTATCGGCAAGTCAAAAATTCATTATTAATGTCGTTTATATACTCAGAAAGTTTCCCCTCCGAACGAAGTACCTTAGCTTCTAACGGCCACATCATTCTTCCGTCACCACCATGCATAACAAAAGCAATATCATATTGTGGTGACTGGGCAGGCGGTGCCTTCCTTGTTTCAAATTCATAGGGACCATGTTCTACATCAAATGGCTCCCATCCCGTCATACATTGTCGAATTCTGGGAACAAATCGCTGGGTAATCGTCCTCTCGCGCTCCTCATAATCTTGCTGCCAGCAAATTTCTAACAAGTCACACTCTCGGAGCCGGTCATATCCCTCCCAAACTAATGTTAAAATCAACATCGATTCGTCTTCACACCACTCTTTTGCTAATTTAACAAAATCAGGTGGAACTGGTAGGTTCTTGGTTTCCCAAGGTGTTGGTCGTCTCCTAGCCACTTATGACTCCTAATTTAATTTATGAGTAAGATTCCAATCCGCTGTGCCACATCATAATATCAGCAGCCACTTCGTCAGCATCCCGTAAAGCCATAGAGCGTGTCCAGTAGCGGATTTGATCTGGCTTTACAAAATACACAGTAGGAATGGTTTTTCCATTCAAGTGAATAGAATCATATATTTTAGCAACCCGCTGATAGAATATTCCCCCCTCCTCTATACTGGACTTTTTTAAAAAGGATTGATTTAACCCCTCTAACTGTTCTATAAGATCTAAAGAATCTACGGGTTCAACCTGGATTTCTTCACCCTCATCATTTAGGGTAAGATAAAAAGCAATTAAACGAAACGGCATATAGGGAGTATTATGCTCTTGAAAAATTTTAGCACAGATGTTTTTATTGGTGCCAAACCCAGCTTTAATCACCTTTAAAAAACAAGTGCAATATTCTTTTAAGACCAATTCCGAAGCTATTGTTCTAAAAAGAGTGCTAGATTGTGAACGAGTGCTTTGACGGCCAGGAGATGAACGATTACCTTTAAAATCAGGTAAGGTGTAATTAAAGATATCCTCAATTAGCAACCACTCACTATCCTTCAAGGAAAAGGCTTCACAGACCCGATTGTCTACATCATCAAAATCCAATGTTTGAATATCCTGCAATCGAATTGGATTTTCAGGAATTGGAACGCGCAGCAATTCATCAACATTAGGTTCAGGTCTATAAGAAGCAAAGCGTCCACTTGACAAAAGAAGATAATAAACAGCAAGCTTGCTGTTATAAGTTAGACAAGCCGCTTCTAAAATTGAAGTATATTGACGTGGAACATGGACAGTCACGTAACTTTCAGAACAAAGCACTCCTTGCTTATCCTCATCTGACAGGATAATTGCTGCTTGAAATCTTTTTGAATCAATTGTCCAAGCTTGCTTTAAAATTAGTTGGGGTATTTCAAACGCCGAAAAATCGCTAGAATCTCGTGAATGGGTATAAGGATCCTCGTTAGGCAGCAAATCTTCTAGATTGATAAAAATAAAGGTACGAGCGGGGAACTGCCGCACCAGGCGTTTTCCCAGGATATCTTCCTGATACTTTTTTCTATTACCCCGGATAATACCTTGTCTTTTAATGGCAATTTTAGCACGCTCCAGTTTTTCAAAGTTTTGTCCTTGGCTCAACCGGCGCACTAAAGCTAAGTCACGTCTGCCACCCCACATTAATGCAGTCCATACTAAAGAATCTTGGATTGCTTCTTGCGGATAAATTAAATTGATATCATGAGGTTCTATAACTATGCGGTAATCATCTTCATTACTGGCAACAGGCTTTGGGCAGATATAAGACAATGGTTCACCATTTGGTAATTCGGCAGATATCGTGACAATGCAAGTGGGTGAAATAGCGTCTTTGAATAACCCAAATCGCAAAGCAGATAAATTCACAATTTCATCTACTTTATATTCATAAAAAAGTTTTTCCCGAAATCTTTTTGCTGTACTAATTTGATTAAAAATTAGTGCAAGAGCAGGCTGGAGCATTGCAATCGGTTGACCAGCCTTTGCTAAAGCCGCAGATTTGGGCAAGAAAAGTGGGCCAATATTGCCGTAAGGAATCGGCCACTTATTTGTTTTTGCCCAAGACTTCGCAAATTGAGTAACTGTATTTTTTCCCCAAGGGGCATTACCTATCACTAAATCATATTGCCCCGCATCAGCCACTGTGCGAAACCCTTCTACATTTTCTTGGAAAAAGTCTGCAGATATTAATCTCTTGTCTCTCAGTCGTGGAAAGCGTACTTGCTCCCAATAATATCGAGGATCTATCTCATCACACATAGTCAAGTAAAGGCTAAATGAAGCAACCCTTACTGCTTGCGAATTAATATCTACTCCCACCAAATTATCTGTAAGAATTTGTTGCAATATGGGTGCAGTGATTTCTTCATTTGGATAAGATTTCTTCCATCTATAAATAAGTCGCTGAAATGCTTTGACTAGAAAAATGCCCGATCCACAAGCCGGATCTAGAATTTTCAGATTCCACTCGCCACTATCCCACGGCAAGACGCCATCCAAGATAAAGTCAACGATATGTCCTGGAGTATAGTGAACTCCTTTATCCGCATTTTTTTTTCCTTTGTCAACAAATTCTTCATAAATACTACTAATGAACTCAAGGGGTATGGCATCAAAGGAATACTGCGGCCAGAGGCAACCCTGTCCCGTTTCCATTTCCAGATCGCCACTGACAAATTCTGCAAGCAGATTGAGATGTTGTTCAGTGACTTTATGTTCCTCTGCTTGCCATTCGTGTTCGCGTTCCGCTTCTGTCGCTCCTTTTCCTGGAAATAAATCCCCATTAAATTTATGGTTAAGCCAGCGAAAAAAATTATAAGTATCTCTTTTATTTCGGAAAATATCAGTTAAATTTTCATAGCTTTCTAATAAGTGTCCTTGTTCATGTAAATGAGCTAGTAAGTCTGGATTTAAAGCGGCGTTTCCCTGAGAATCTTTTCTGTCAAATAGAAATTGAATAAAAATAATCCTGGCTAATAAATCGTGGATGGTGTCGTAATCGAGTTTAAGCTTATTAAGTTGCTTGCGGACACTTTTGAGATTGCTCAGGAGCATTTGGTCAGCAGACTGGCTACGCTGAAATCGCTTATTATTTGCTTGAAAAAACTGCCCTGACACCAAATCAGCCCAGTGGATGTGTAAAGTATCAGCCGCCTGTTGAGAGAGAGAGGTCTGATCGAACAATTCAAGTTGCTGACGCGAAACTTCAGCTACAGGTCTGAGATTCTCAAATTCGGTTGGGGGGCCTTCGTAACAGCTCCAAATTCGCAACCGATCCGGTTCCGCAGTAATTAGCGACGGAGAGCGAGCAAAACTCCATGCAAGTCTGTAAGTTTCTTTAAGCGTAGCCTCTGATACTGGAATAGGAAACTGACAGACCACGGCGATAGGGGCCTCAGTTTCATCCCCGTGAGGATTTGGAGCGAGCACTCCCACTTGGAGGTCAGCACCAGAACCATTTAAAAGATTTTTGATATTCCTTCCCAGTTTTTCCCGAGCTAGGCGTGCATACACGCTGGGCCCAGCACCTGTTGGCTCCATGACTTGAGCCAGTTCAGGCCAGTGGAGCTTTTGGTGAGCTAGTTCTAGTAATCCAGAAACAGACATAGGACGGTTTAACCTGCATTACAGCAGAAGACGACAAGAGGGCTATCGTGTTCTTGATTGAAGACGATTTTGCCTTTTCTTGCGGTGTTGTCACCCGTTATTATATTGCAGTAGCGCTAAAATTAAATAAATTGTATTATATTTTTGTAAAATTATAATAAATAAGGGATCCACACTCCTAGAATGGCTATGATAGAAGGATTCACTCGACGAGAAACCCTCGACCTCACGGCTACCACCTCCAATCGCCTGCAATACCTAGAACGGTGTCAACTGGTAGTCCCCCACCGAATCAGCAAGTCCCGAAGGCCCACAGTGATTTATACCTGGGAGCAGGTTTTAGAAATCCGGGCCATCAAAAATCTTCGAGAAGTCATCTCGCTCCAAACGGTGAGAAGCATTATTAAATTCCTCGATGAGAGCGGATTTGACGATAGCTTACGTGACAAGCAGCTAGTTGTCATTGATGAAGAGGTAATCTGGGTTCAGCAGGATTGGAAAGACTTTGCCGACAAACTCCCGTCAGCTCTGAAGGTGGCAGGACATAAAAACAAAGATGTGGGTCAGTATCTCTTAGTGGTTATTCCACCTCTATCTCAAATTGTGAACGAGGTATGGCTGGCGGCTGAAAAATCGACTGTAGTCCATTTTGAGAGTTTTAAGCAACGGGCTAAAGCCAAACCGACTCAGGTAGCGTGAAAGGATTCTCAGAGGGACACTTCAACAGCAACCCCTATGTCGTGGGTATCACCCCTAGATTTCCTCACGGGTATCACTCCAGATGGCGGAAGCAATTCTCTACCCTATTACCCATCTTAGAAATTTAACCTCTATCTTGCGTTCTGGTGGCATCCTCGCTAACAATCGCTTAAAATCTCAGCGGATCAATTATGTAGATATTGCTCACGAAACCATTCATAATAAACGCGCTCAAATTAATATTCCTTGTTCAATAGGCGGCCCGCTTCACGATTACATTACCTGGTATTTTGAGCCTCCTTCTCCGCTGCTTTACGCCATCTCCAGAGGCAACATTCAAGGATATGAAGAGGGGCAAAGTCCGGTGGTTCACTTAGTGGCAACAGTCGAGGATATCGCCGCAGCCGGAATGCCAATCTGACTGTATCATCACCTAGAATAAAAGAGATTTACAAGAAGCCGAACGTTTGGGCATCAGGATTTTATCACCCAAAGAGTTTCTGCAAGAAGTAGGAGAAATAGAATGAGCGACTTAATTGTTAAAATTCCCGATTCTTTGTACAAACAAGTGGCAGAATTGGGAGAACGAGAAAGTATCTCTCTGAACCAAATGGTTGCGATCGCCTTTTCGGCTCAAGTTTCCCCTTGGATGACTCAAGATTATGTCGTGGAGCCAGCAAAACAGGG
>NZ_JBIMLI010000195.1:0-6337 GCF_051859755.1 Limnospira sp. | reverse complement strand
TTATCCTCAACCCTTCTCGCTTATTATACCGTATTGCCCTAAAATATTAACCGAATTTGTGATTAAATCATGCTCTCGTGCCGTGGCTCTCCCATGGACTTTGGGCGGCTTGGCCGCTTGGTGAAACCCTAAGCCCTAGAAACCGGGTTGCTGACATCTATCGTTGTTCCCCCAGTTTACAGTAACTTTGCCATGATTTCGTCAAATCTCCGCTTTGTGTGTTATCATGCTTAAATATTGTCGGTTCTGATGGGGAGCAGCCATCAGACGTAAGGGGGAAAGTCCGGCGTAAATCCGGCGCTGTCCCGCAGCTGTGAGGAGAGACACAACTCTCTAAGTCAGAATGCCCGCCGAACTGTCTCCTCTGGAGATGCACCAAACTGTTATTTTTCGTCTGCGAGGTACGGATGATGGTTCGTTTAGCTTTTTCACAATTAATATTGCCTTCATTTTTTAGGACGACTCCCCTGGCGTTGCATGGGTAGCGCCCTGATTTGAAATTGCCATTTTGAGAAAACTAGCCTTATGTAGACATTGACTGGCAGATGGTCACTCATGCTAACGGTGATTTGAATCAGTCTGGTCTGAGTATTGCTTAACTCAATTGGGCAGATATTCTGCTGCTTTGAATTGTTCACTCCGCTGGTTTGTCGCGGGGATGGACTAGATTTCTATGACTATTTTCAGCGTTAGGACGCGACAATTTATGACCTTGGAAACATACACTCAAACCCGTCTGGAAACCGCGACTATCGGCTATCCTCGTATTGGTAAAAGTCGCGAGTTAAAAAAGGCATTAGAAGCCTTTTGGCGGGGTAAATCGGACGCAGAAACCCTCATCCAGACTCGGAATGAAGTTGAGTTCAAAAACTGGGAAACTCAACGACAAGCAGGCATCGATCGCATTGGTATTGGCGACATGAGCCTCTACGATCACGTTTTAGACTGGAGCATCCGCTTAGGCATCATTCCCGAACGGTTTGCATCCTTTAGCGGACTCGACCGTTATTTTGCCATGGCGCGGGGTAAGGATGGCATTGCCGCCCTGGAAATGACCAAATGGTTCGACACCAACTATCACTACCTCGTCCCAGAAATTCCCGAAACATTACAGCCAGCCGACTTTAGCGATTTCCTGCAAACCGTGCATCGCGCTCAAACCTTATTAGGCGATCGCGCTGTTCCCATTGTTTTGGGTCCGGTGACTTTGCTGCGGCTGAGTCGTTTGGAGATGAATCAAGACCAAGCGGGAAAACAACTAGGCGATCGCTATCTCCTGCTTCTCCAGGAACTCCAAAAAATGGGTGTCGCTGAAGTCCAAATCCATGAACCTGCTTTAGTCTTCGGAGATGCTGCCAACTTTAAACAACTCTATCAATCAACTTATCAATCTCTCAGCCAAGTCGGCTTACCCATTCACCTGGTCACCTACTTTGATGACTTGGGAGACAATTACCCCTGGGTGATGGAATTACCCGTCGCTGGCATTAGTTTAGACTTCACCCGTGGGCGTAACCTAGAGTTACTGCAACAGTATGGTTTCCCCGACGATAAAGAGTTGGGGGCGGGAATTGTCGATGCCCGCAATGTATGGAAAATTCGCCCGGACTCCGTTTTGTCAACCCTGGAAGCCATTTCCCGTGTCACCCCTAACCTGCGGATTCAGCCGTCTGCTTCCCTGCAATTTGTGCCATACGATGCCCAGCGAGAAACCAAACTCCCCGAACCCTTGCGGTCCGTTTTGAGCTTTGCTGAACAGAAGTTAGTAGAAATCACACTGCTGGCTGATTGGGCCGATCGCTCCTATGGAACCCAAGAACCTGACAAGTATCTGGAAGTCATCCTCCGGCAATGGCAAACCTTCCAGGAATTTAGCCCAGTTAATCAGGGGGTAAAAGAACGCCTGCAAAATCTGACCTCCCAGGATTTAGAGCGGACTTTGCCTTATGAACAACGTCAAGAACGCCAGCCCGTTTTGCCCCCATTCCCCACCACCACCATCGGGTCTTTCCCCCAAACCTCCGAAGTGCGGCAACTGCGGGTGAAACTGAAACGGGGTGACATTACCCAAGCCGAATATGAAGCGGCGATCGATGCCGAAATTGCCAAGTGCATCCAATTCCAAGAAGAAGCCGGACTCGATGTATTAGTGCATGGGGAATTTGAGCGCACCGACATGGTGGAATTTTTCGGGCAACAGTTATCAGGCTTTGCCTTTACTGAACATGGTTGGGTGCAAAGTTACGGCAGCCGTTGCGTGCGTCCCCCGATTATTTATGGAGATGTCGCCCGCACCGGACCCATGACAGTTCGAGAGTTCAAGGTAGCCCAATCCCTGACCGATAAAATTGTCAAAGGGATGCTAACCGGTCCGGTCACCATGATTAACTGGTCATTTACCCGCACCGATATTCCGCGCAGTAAACAAGCCATGCAGATTGCCTTAGCCTTGCGGGATGAAGTAGCCGACTTAGAAGCCGCGGGGGCGAAGATGGTACAAATTGATGAACCTGCCTTGCGGGAAGGGCTGCCTCTGAAGCCAGAACGTTGGGATGAGTATCTATCCTGGGCGGTGGATGCTTTCCGTCTGTCTGCGGCTATAGCCAAACCGGAAACCCAAATCCATACCCATATGTGTTACTCGGAATTTGGGGATATTATTGGGCATATTGAGCGGTTGGATGCGGATGTGTTGTCCATTGAAAATAGCCGCAGCAATAACGAAACCCTGTTTGAAATTACTGATGCGGGCTACAAACATCAAGTGGGGAACGGCGTTTACGATGTTCACAGCCCAGCAGTTCCCAGCACAGAACAGATGGTGCAACAGTTAAAAACCGGGGTCGCCAATTTACCTGTACAACAGATTTGGGTTAATCCCGATTGTGGCTTGAAAACAAGGGGTTGGGAAGAGGTGATTCCTTCCCTAAAAAATATGGTGGAGGCGGCGAAAATTCTGCGCCAGGAAGCTAATTTGACTGAAAAATAACTGATGTCTAAATCCCCCGTTTCCTAACGGGGGAGTCTGTGCAAACCACCTGGGATTTCTTATGAATGGAACAGATAGCCCGACCAAGGAACCGCCCAATCCGCCGATGAATTGGCAGCAAGATTTTATTGCTACAAATCTATTGTCTCTAGGCTATAACGCCTGGGTGGGGTATCTCAATGGTGAACGGGGTGCAGTGATTTGTAGCACCAATACGCCAACAGTAGGAATGGCGGGGGAGGTTTTTAAGGTTCACTATGTACCTAGATCGCGTCTCGCCGCTTTTCTGAATGCGTGGCTGGCTGCGCCTGACACAGTGATTCTGCGTCATCATTTTATGAATGCTCACATTTTGGAAGCTGTCGATACCTACAACCCCACCACAGAATTAGTGTTTCTGTTGGAGTCATTGAATCAGGTGACATTCTTCTACCTAAAAAATTTGCCAATTACTCCGCATAAGTGCTACGAGCAAATCTGCAAACACTGGGAAGAATTCCAGCCTGCGGATGATGGCTGCTCGGATTCAAGTCGCCAATCATATTCCCTCGGAAACCATAATTTATATGGCTTCTGAAAATTCTCTTGCTCGCTAATTTGGGGGCGAAAATATCATCGCCCCTTCAATTATTAACAACTTATGATGGCATAAATACGATGCTAAAATATTATCTGGATCGCTCTGGAAAAATTCCCGCTTCTGTCCATCCTTTTGTCAAACAGGAGGCGCTGGGTAAAGCTGAAAAAGCGCCTAAAAAGGGGAAAATTCAAGTTATAAATCGACTCCGAAATGGTTGGTTGGTAATTTGGCGATCGCTCTCCCAAAGACATGAAAAACCATAATTTATTACCCCGCCCACAAAACTCCATAAGTTTCTCATTCCAGACTAGCTTAATGACTAAATTTATCCGCTTTATTTGTACTCTGGTAATTGCTGTATTACTGGTTATTGGCGGAGGGTTTTTGATGAAAGTTTATCCCCATTATTTGACGGATACAACCAACAATAATGCCCTCAATGTCAGCCCAAATACTTCTTTGTCAGCCGTAGACAGGGATTTAGCGATCGCCTATCGTCGCCAATACATGAAAGCATTGTCAGCCCATTATCGTTCTCTGGAAGCGATTTTAGAAAAAGAGGCTCCTTTTGCTAATCAAACTCTAACCCACATTAATAGCTTATTATCCCTAGCTGAATATATGCCCGAAGTTTTCCCACCTGGAACCGCTATGACTGACGCAGAGGGCTGGGGAGCCAAGCCATTAATTTGGTCAGAACCCGATGACTTTTCTCGACTGATTGCCAACTTTCAAGCTAATCTTGAAACCCTGAAAACTATGGTTAATAATTCACCAAATCCAATTAATGCGATCGAGTCATTTACAAAAGTGAGGCAAACGTGCTTAGATTGTCATAGCATTTATCGAGTGCGCCAACCTTAACCCAGAAACCTAGTTGCTTTAGTTCACGCCATCCTAGATTATAACACAATTATACCATGTTCAACCTTTTTTTAATCACCATTAGTCTGCTGTTATTAGCAATTGTGGTAGGATTAACACTTTACCTGCTTTCCCCTCGCAAATATCAATCCGCCGATTCTGTTGCCAACTCCTATGATGATTGGACTAATGACGGCATCCTGGAATTTTACTGGGGGGAACATATCCACCTCGGTCACTATGGTTCACCGCCACAACCCAAAGACTTCCTGAAAGCTAAAGAAGACTTTGTGCATGAAATGGTCCGTTGGGGGGGATTAGACCGCCTTCAGACCGGCACAACAGTTTTGGATGTCGGTTGTGGTATCGGTGGCAGTAGTCGCATTCTAGCGCGAGATTATGGCTTTGCCGTCACAGGTATTACTATCTCTCCAGGGCAAGTCAAACGCGCCCAGGAACTCACCCCAACCGACCTCAATGCGCGGTTTCAGGTAGATGATGCCTTGGCATTATCTTTCCCCGATGCCAGTTTTGACGTGGTTTGGTCTATTGAAGCCGGACCCCATATGCCGGATAAAGCCCAATATGCGCGGGAGATGATGCGGGTGTTAAAACCCGGTGGGGTGCTGGTGGTGGCGGACTGGAATCAACGAGACTCGCGCCAAAAACCCTTGAACGCCTGGGAAAAGGTAGTCATGCGGCAACTGTTGGATCAATGGGCTCATCCCGCTTTCTCTAGTATTGAAGGCTTTGCGGAAGAACTCGCGGCGACCGGGTTGGTATCTGGTGAAGTCACCACCGCAGACTGGACCGCCGAAACTCTACCCTCTTGGCTAGATTCCATTTGGCAGGGGATAATCCGTCCAGAGGGGATTATCCGCTTTGGGGTGACGGGATTGATTAAATCCTTGCGAGAAGTCCCCACATTCCTGTTAATGCGGTTAGCCTTTGGGGCGGGTTTGTGCCGATTTGGGATGTTTCGGGCTGTTCGCGCTGCTGCACCGGTTGAGGAGATGGCTGTATCGACTCAAACCAGTGAAGCGTTACCAAAATAATCAAGATTTGAAGTCTCTATCTTCAAATGTTAATTAAGGGGAAAAGTCAACACCGTTCTCTTGATTGGAGCCGCCGCCAATTATGCTAAAATCCTGATCAACTCCTAGTGCCAGCATATGGCTGGCTTCTAGGACTGCTCCCATGGCATTGTTAGGAAGGTTTTATGAGAAAAACGCATCTGGGTTTAGCGATCGCCGCACTTAGCCTTTTAGGAGTGTTGGCAGAGCCGTCGGTCAACCTTTCCCGCACCGCCGCCGCTCAACATCAGACCCAAGTCGGACAATCCCAAACCAGGGGTGATGGGCAAAATATTATTATGCACCTGACTCATGGCACTGATGACCTTCATGCGGCTTTCATGGCTTTGAAATTAGGCACAAACCTCCAAAAACGGGGCGCTCAGGTGACGCTGGTTTTGACTTTGGAGGGGGTGAGAATTGCCTCTAGAAATCAACCCTTAGACTTGCGCTGGGGTAGTAGTCCGATGACTTTAGCCCAAATGTATGATGATTTTGTCGCCGCCGGAGGCAAGGTAATGGTTTGTCCTGCTTGTGCCGAAGCCGCCGGAATCACCGCTGCTAATTTACGGACTGGCGCTCAATTAGCAAAGGAGAACGAGGATATCCCTAGTTTGATTTTAGCAGCCGATAAAATTATTGGTTTCTAGTCAGTTTTTGACCTCAACAGAGAATTTGGTTGTCATCGCCAATTCCCTGTTGAAGAAATCTCCCCAGGTATCTGACTATTCCCCTGACTGATACATTTACGCGGCATTTTTCCGGTTGTTCCCGGACAATGCGACGATAGCACTATTACCCGTTAAGGTAACAGAGGCGGTATCCCGCAAA
>NZ_JBIMLI010000194.1:0-6551 GCF_051859755.1 Limnospira sp. | reverse complement strand
GTTTATCCTCAACCCTTCTCGCTTATTATACTGTATTGCCCTAAAATATTAACCGAATTTGTGATTAAATCATGCTCCTGTTGATCATAGCAATCCATTAATCATCAAATTTGCGCTATCAACTCTAGCGCCCTAAATTACCGGGAGGCTTGTTAAATCGATGTTTGCCAATCCTACACTCGTTTGGTTGCTGGCCGGGGCCGTGTTATGTTTGATGGAGTTATTTCTTCCTACGGCCTTTGTCGAGTTTATGATGGGCGTAAGTGCCTTGGTAGTGGCTGCGATCTCTTTGATCTTGCCTAATGTTCCCATACAAATAGCTCTCTGGATGATATTATCCGTGGCATCTATAATGGTAATGCGCCGTTTATTGCCACACCGTCGGGTTGCTATCCTGGAAGAAGCAACAGAGGCTGAAACTTTGACGGAAATTTTGCCGGGACAAACCGGACGGGTAATTTATGATGGGATTTCTTGGCGGGCACGTTCCGAGGGAGAATATGCGATCGCTCCTGGACAAAAGGTCCTGGTTGTCAATCGAGAAGGAAATACCTTAATTGTCGTTCCTGAAAAGTTAATCAATTCCTAACTACTTGATTGGTCAGAAGTCTATCCTGGTCAAGCTGTAGAAATATGCTCATCCGAATTTAACACTAGAGGAAAATCAACCATGGAACAGCTATTTTTGATCATTATTTTACTCTTCGGTGGCTCGACACTGGCAGGTTCTGTCAAAATTATTAATCAGGGCGATAAAGCCTTAGTCGAAAGCCTCGGTAAGTATAATGGCCGTACCTTAGATCCGGGTTTAAACTTTCTTGTCCCTTTCTTGGATCGGGTGGCTTATCGGGAAACTGTCCGGGAACAAGTCCTTGATATTCCTCCCCAAAAATGTATTACCCGCGATAATGTTTCCATTAGCGTTGATGCTGTCGTTTATTGGCGGATTATGGATTTGGAAAAAGCCTGCTATAAGGTGAATAACCTACAGGCTGCTATGGAAAATATGGTGCGAACCCAGATCCGTTCCGAAATGGGAAAACTAGAACTTGATCAAACTTTCACCGCGCGCACAGAAGTTAACGAAATGCTATTGCGGGAATTGGATATCGCTACTGACCCCTGGGGTGTGAAAGTCACACGGGTGGAATTGCGCGATATTTGCCCTACTAAGGCGGTAATGGATGCTATGGAATTGCAGATGTCTGCGGAACGACAAAAACGCGCTGCTATTCTGGCTTCCGAAGGAGAACGAGAATCTGCTGTTAACTCCGCTAAAGGTCGGGCTGAGGCGCAAGTTTTAGCTGCTGAAGCTCAACAAAAGGCTGTGGTACTCGAGGCTCAAGCACAACGTCAATCTCAGGTTCTCAAAGCCCATGCGACGGCGGAAGCTATCCAAATTCTAACTAAGACTCTCCAAAGTGACCCGGAAGCACGGGAAGCCTTGCAATATCTGTTAGCCCAAAACTATATTGAGATGGGAGCTACTATCGGTAATAGTGATAGCAGCAAGGTCATGTTTATGGACCCGCGATCTATCCCCGCCACTCTCGAAGGTATGAGATCTCTGATTTCTGATACCCCTAGTTCTTAATTCACTGATCCCCATCGACGATTCAGATATGCACACAATGTGGTTTTTGTCAAGACTCCTAAAAATGGCGATCGCCTTAGTCCCGCAAAACTCGTGCATCGTGAATTTTTAATTTTGGTCGTAGAATAATCCTAACCCCGACATAATCGGGGCTTTAGGCTTTTTTTTTGCGCCTAGACACAAGAAGCCCTTGGTAACGATTTATCCGATGATACCATAACCCCTATAATCTCGTCAACTATTTGCGAGATATTTTCAATTAAATTGTATTAATTCTTAACAATATTTTGAAATTTAAATCCATTGAGTCGTAAAAATTAGCAAAAATTATATTTGGGGGTATTTGAGGACAAGGGATAATGGATAATTGATAATGGATAATTGATAAACGATTTTAGTAAATAGATGAATTCTGAATCTTGTATTTTTCTCGCGGGTGCGAGTCGGGGTGTAGGTCGGGAAATTGCCAATTGTCTGAGGGGAGGACAAGTAAAGGTTAGGGCATTATTACGATCGCCATCCAGCGGACCAGAACTCGAAAGAATGGGGATTGAAATTGTCATGGGAGATGCTCTCGATCTGGCCGCCGTTGAACAGGCTGTGACAGACGGGCCGGCTATTTCTGCCATGATTAGCACCATTGGCGGTTTACCGAAAGACGGTCAAAGGGCTGATTATTTGGGGAATCGTAACCTGATTGATGCAGCCGTGAAAGCTAATGTAGGAAAATTTATCCTAATTTCCTCCATTGGTAGCGGTCAAAGTGCTGTAGCTCTCCCTCCCCAGGCTATGGAAACCCTGAAATCAGTCTTGATAGAAAAGGAAAAAGCCGAGGAACATCTGATTAATAGTGGCCTCACCTATACTATTATCCGTCCGGGAGGGTTAAAGTCCGAACCAGCGACGGGAAATGGTGTGCTAACGGAGGATTACCGAGTCGCGGGAACTATCCACCGCGCTGATGTGGCGGCTTTGGCTTGCGCCTGCTTGCACTCGGATCAGGCTAATAATAAAATTCTCTCAGCTATCGATCGCCAAATGGCCTATGGTCAAACAGATTTTGAGGTTTTGGATATATAATCATCCTTGAAAATCAACCAATATTTACTTGTTTGAGGGTTGGGGACTGCATATTGGGATCGCCACTGTTCAAAGGTAGACGAATCCAAAATGTAGTTCCTGCTCCGGCGGTTGATTCAAACCTAATCGCGCCGCCATGAGCTTCGACAATGGATTTGGCGATCGCTGTTCCTAAACCTGTTCCTCCCTGTTTTCCATAGGTGACAAAGGCATCAAATAGATGTTCTTGAATAGCTTTGGGAATACCCGTTCCGTTATCTTTAACCATAATCACCCCCCAATTATCTTGAGTGGTAGCAGTGATGATAATCTTTCCCTGTGAATTAGGAAAGGCCTCCACTGCATTGCTGACCAAGTTCTGTAACACCCGTATAATCTTGTTAAGGTCAGCTAGGACGTAGATTCCGTCAGGAATATCAATGACCAATTCTACATCAGAGGAGTGTAAATAGACTCGGTTTAACTTTTCAAACTGCTGTATAATCTCCTCTATAGCCACGGGTTTTAAGAGCAGGCTGGTGCTTCCCCGACTAAATTCTAGGACTTCTTCAGCCATTCCTAACATCCGTTGAATTTGCATGGAAATTAGATCGCACCATTCCTCGGTTTCTTCGTCCGGGTGTAGTTCCCGAATCATGGAACTAGAAAGCTGAATACCTGTGAAGGGGCTGCGAAAATCGTGTACAATGGTGTTGACCATTTCCCCCAATAGTTCCATTTTCTGCTTGTGAACCATTTGGTTGACATACTCGTTGGTGGTGTTTCGCAGTTGTTGGGTAATATAGCCGAATAGCTTGAGGACTACTTGACCCTTTGCGTCTTGGAGAATGGTGATTAGGTTATCCCGTGAGATTTTAGCTAGGGTAGCTCCCCCTAGTGTAGCGATCGCTCTCGCACTGCGTGGCTGTCCGTCTAAGACCCCAAATTCACCAAAAAAGCTATTGGGTCTAGCTACTGTTACCACCTGATAGCGATCGCCTCCTGTGGACTTACTAAACTCTACTTCCCCCGTTAGCACTAAATATAAGTAGTCGGGAACTTCGCCTTCTTCAAAAATTAGGCTTCCTTCTGGGTAGTATTCGACAATAGCCAACTGACAAAGTTTATCCGCCTGTTCTGGCTCAAAATAGCTGATAAACTGATGGGATAGTAAATCCATGAGTATGCACCTGCTCTGCCATTGATATAATAATAGGGTTATCCATTTTGATATACTAAAACAATTTATGCACTTTTCGTCAATCCTGTTTTAGCTGTCATCTATCTCCGTTAAACTTTTCTGGGATTAATTATGACATAGATAGCACCTTATCGACTCTTAATTACTATTAATATTTGTGACTTTTTGTGACTCCAGTTCCCTCATTTGATTGTAAAGATTCTGGGATTTATGGTTGATAGTTTCGCGGGTGTTTCCCGACAATTCTTGTGCCGATGAGTTGATTTCACCGCGCCGAAAGAAGTTTTGATATCCGCCGTTTTCCGCAAATCCTAGAGTTTGGCTATCTCCCTGCTGACTGAGACTTTTAAGTTGCCGGAATTGTTGATTAGTGACGGCAATTTTAGCCTGAGATTCTGTGATATCTAAATCCATAAAATTGCAGGCATTTTTGAGAGATTCAAGCGGGTTATTATTTAGGGATTCATAGCTGACAAATAAAAGGCGATCGCTGTCAGTTTTTGCAGCTTCTAAATAACTGTTAATATGACCACACCATTGATTGATTAAATTCAGACAAAACTCATCTATCCCCGAGTTATTTTTCCGAAACTTAGGCGACCTTAGTTGATAGTGATAGTAGGAACAAAGACAATCAGCAGGATGTCGAAATAGGTAGATAATTCGATAATCTGAAATTAGGTCGAATGGTTCATGGGTTTTAATAATCCGAAACGGAATTTTAATCCGAGGGTTGCGATACCAGTCTTCAATATCAACCTTATAAACATCTGGGATCACATTACCTCCTGGCTGTGTTGTTTCCCCCCCCAATTGTTTAATTACATCACTAAGTAACAATCGCATCCAAGTATTACCAGAACGTGGATAGGAGGCTAGAAATACATCTGTCGGTCGAAAATACCATTGATTTACTTGGTATTTATATGCTGAGGAAAACATCATATCTAAGTGAGATATATGAACCGATGTCACCGATAATATTTGAGGTTTCAGGTGTGAGGTTTGGGATATTACCGCCACCAAAAACCCCAGAAATATGGGAATTTTTACGACACTTATTTATGTCGAATATATTCGTAAATCGACAAATACTGAGTAGCTGGATTTGACCATGAGTAGTCATATTCCATCCCTTGAATTGCCAACTTTTGAAACTCTTTGGGATAGTGATACCACAAGCCGATCGCTCTATCTAAAGCCGATTCTAGTGCCTGACTATCAGTTTGGAAAAACACATAACCATTGCGTTTTTCTTCTTCATGACAGTTGTCATAGTCTCGGTCAAACACTGTATTGAGTAACCCGCCAACCCCCCGCACCACTGGAACTGTCCCATATTGCAACCCAATCATCTGAGTTAAGCCACAAGGTTCATAATTGCTGGGAACAATAATAATATCAGCCCCGGCGTAAATGAGATGGGAAAGTTCTTCATTAAAACCAATTTCGATATGGCAATCAGGGTTATGATTTAGATGATTTTTTTCATGCAAAAACCAGTTGTTAATTGCGGTTTCCGTTGCCGAACCTAACAACACAAATTGAGCTTGGCGATAGAGGGCATAATAAATAGCATGGTGGACGAGATGAACGCCTTTTTGTTGGTCTAAACGCCCCACATAAGCAATTAAAGGTTTATCCCCGTGACCCAGCCATAATCGCTCTCGGAGTGCTTGTTTGTTTTTGGCTTTTTCCGTAAAGGTATCAGCATCATAATGATGGGGAATATAGCGATCGACTCCGGGATTCCATACTTCATAGTCAATGCCATTGAGTACCCCCCTGAATTTATGTTGATGTTCATGAATGGTATGGCCCAAACCATAACCAAAATCGCCATAGTGTGCTTCCCAAGCATGGTGGGGGGAAACTGTGGTGATGAAATTAGAATAGACGATTCCGCCTTTCATCAAATTTAGAGCAAAAGGATTAAAGGGATCTTGGAGGCGATCGTCAGCGAAATAGTAAGATTCCTTATTCAGACCGGTAGCCCACAAAACATTACATCCCGCAATGCCCTGATGTTTAAAGTTATGAATGGTATAACAAACCCGTTGATATTCCATGCCATGATACTTGTAAATCTCGAACAGTAGCACCGGAACTAGGCCAGTTTGCCAGTCATGACAGTGGATCACATCGGGCCGTTTGTTAGTCAGCAACAGAAACTCTAAGGCTGCCTTACTGAAAAAGGCAAACCGCATATTGTCATCATTGCAACCGTAGTAGCAGTCGCGATTGAAAAATAAGTCATCCGAATGGGGGTCTATGAAAAAGCATAATCTGCCATAAACCCAGCCACAGTAAACATCACAGTGTATCGCTGCACCATACCAAGGGACAACTAAATCTCGGTAGGCTTCGTGTAGTCCCCAAATATGGTCATAACGCATACAATCATATTTGGGTAGAATTATCTCTACTGCATGGCCCCGCAGTTCCAACTCTCGGCTGAGTCCGTAGACTACATCACCCAAACCTCCCGCCTTGATTACAGGGGCGCACTCAGAGGCAATCTGTACAATGTACATCTTCACTCCTCTCGTAACAAAAGTTTATGTTCTATGTTTCCTATTGAATCAGGAAAAAGCACCGATCGCTCACCAATGTAGTTTATGACTGATACATTTACGCGACATTTATCCGGCTATTGCCTGACAATGCGACGATAGCACTATTACCCGTTAAGGTAAC
>NZ_JBIMLI010000193.1:0-6601 GCF_051859755.1 Limnospira sp. | reverse complement strand
TTACCTTAACGGGTAATAGTGCTATCGTCGCATTGTCCGGGAACAACCGGAAAAATGTCGCGTAAATGTATCAGTTAAGCCATAACCAAAGGTGGTTTGCCGAACTATCAAGTAGCTGACTATAGCTATATTGCAGTCAGCAGTTGAATAGGCCACCAGAATGGACTCAACAATAGCGCTTTTAACCTAAGTGTTAAAGGCTCAATGAGTGACACATCATCTGGCGTGATTACTTCACTTCAGATGGTGCCATACTCAGAAACTTCCCGCCCTTGGCAGGATTTTTCTGGGTTGAATGTATCTGTGTCAGAATAGATATAAACTGCATAGAGCGGGAACCATGACATCATACGCAACCTCGACCGCCAAATCTGAAATGAGCGAACTCCGGCGACTGAAAAGTTTGCTACCCCCTGAATTACAGAGTTGGGTAACTGTGGAGAAAACCATTGAGGTTAACCCGCTATTGATTCGCTCAGAAGAAATTGGCAAAGATCAAGTAGAGATTCAAATTGATTTAGTTCGCTGGGAACAACTAGCCCTAGACCAGCGTAACCTGTTATTTTGGCACGAAGTCGCCCGCATTCAAAATGATACTATCCCCAGAGATGGCTGGGAAATGGCAGCCCTGGCTATTGGTTTAGGGGGTGCGGTGGGAGAACTGTGGGTACAGGATGGACTGCTGTTATTGCTGGCTCTGGCTCTGTGTGGAGTTTCTGGCTATCGCTTGTATCAGAAAAATAATGGGGAGCGAACCCTTATCGAAGCGATCGAAGCTGATGAAAAGGCGATCGCGATCGCATCTCGTTTTGGTTATACACTCCCCAACGCCTACAAGAGCCTTGGTAGTGCCTTAAAGACGTTAATTGAACAAACACCCAAAAAGCGACAAAGAGCCCGTTATGAAGCACGTTTACAGGCTCTCAAGCGCAGTGCGGCTAAAGCTAAAGCCAGGGTGAAAGGTAGTAGTCCAGATTCTTCATCCTCCAGTTCCGAGAGCATTTACGGATAATGGATGATCATGTAGGGGCGGGTTCCAATGTTCAGCCTATCTGGAGGCGAGAAGATTGATAAACCCGCCCTCTGTCTCGGCTCTGTGGGTTCGACAGTGGCGACTATCTGGGGGCGAGAAGATTGATAAACCCGTCCTCTGTCTCGGCTCTGTGGGTTCCACGGCGGCGACTATCTGGGGGCGAGAAGATTGATAAACCCGCCGTTTGGGGTGACGGAAGAGATCCGGCGAGGATAAGTAGATATACTGCGTGAAGCGGACTTGATATGATGCGAATATGTTAGAACCGAGTTTGTCAGTAAACTATGCCCTATCCGGTCCCGCCTCCTGAACCACCAGCGATTATCGAAACCCTTGTTAACCCAAGCCCCAATCAACCGCCCTCATATCAGAGCTGGAATCAACCGGAGTCTGGTTCAAAAGGATATATACAGCATAATCAAACGATCTCCTACGTTCTACCATCATCCTACGTTCTACCATCAAGCCCAAGCTCGGAAATAAAGCGCGAATCATCAGCAGCCCTTTTGGGTGAGCCCATTACCCGTAACTGGTCAGATATTTACGGGAACACGGGATTGTATCTAATTCCGAACACTGGACAAAGGGAATTAGAATTTCCCCAAAATGCGATCGCCTCCTCATCGAGTTACGGGATTAATAGCAGCCAAAAATTTACACATTTCGATCCCCATCGTCCCCTATACCTAGCCCAAACAGAACCTACCCCGTCAGAGGAGATTGAGATACCAGTAATTCCCCCCACAGACTTAGTAGAAGTCACAGCCGCCGAACAGGAATTTGACCAACAGCGACAAATCATCACGGCTAGAGGGAATGTCAGAATCAGATTTAGAGAAACCCTGATCGAAGCAGACCAAGCCCAAGTCAACCTTAGCACCCGTCAAACCGCCGCCAGGGGAAATGTCGCCCTACAAAGGGGGGAACAACTGGTTCAGGGGAGCCAGATGGAATATAACTTTGTGCGTAGTACCGGAGTCATCTACGAAGCGAGAGGAGTAGTTGTCACCCAATCGACCGCCTCTGACTTTGACATAGAACAACCAACCAACCTGACCCCTGCGCCCATTTTTTCCGGGTCTCTGTCAGATACCCTGACGGAAGCGCAACCAGTGACGGAAGTTACCACCACCGGAGAGACTCAAATCCAGGTAACTGGTGCTGCTTTCCCACAAGTTGGGGGGACTGTAAATCGTTTAAGGTTTGAAGCCGAACGCATCGATATTCAACCTAACGGAGAATGGGAGGCTACTAATATCCGCATTACTAATGACCCTTTTTCGCCCCCGGAATTGGAACTTAGGGCGGATAATGCTCAATTAAGGCGGATCTCTCCCCTACAAGATGAACTGCTGACAAGTCGATCGCGTCTAGTGTTCGACCAACGTTTCTCGATACCGCTATTTCGCGATCGCACTATTATTGACCGTCGCCAAAGGGAACCGAGTCCCCTAGAATTTGGCTATGACCTGAGAGACCTCGATGGTTATTTCGTCCAGTGGAACCTAACCCCCATTGAAGTAGGACCGTTAGAATTAAAAGTGGCTCCCCAGGTGTTAGTACAGCGGGCTATTTCGGAAAGTTTATCGCCACTTGACCCTCGATTTTATGGCTTGAACACCCGCTTATCTGGTCGCATTACCCCGACTACCTCTATAGAGGGACAGTTGAAAATTAGTAACTTTGAAGACTTCCCCCTACTAGGGGAAAACGCCTATAGGGGGAGATTAAGGGTTCGCCAATCATTAGAAGATTACACGCTCACCGGGGAATATAGCTATCGGGAACGGATATTTAACGGAACTCTGGGGTCACAAACGGTACACCGTAGTTTTGGCGCGGTTCTGACAGTACCTAATATCTTGATCGGACCATCAGGAGGATATGTTAATTTTCAAACCGGCTACCAAGCCATAGAAGCGAATACCGATCGCTTTGACCTTCTGGAGGCGGAACGCGAAAACGATCGCATCAGTCGCCAACGCTTTCAAACTGTTGGTACTCTGATCTATCCAATTCCCCTGTGGAATGGTTCGGCTCTCCCTGCTACGGCTTCCGAGGGACTCAGATACACTCCCAGACCTGTCATCCCCTTTGTGCGTCTGGTGGGAATTGCTAGAGGAGTGGCTAGTCTGTATTCTGAGGATGAATCCCAATTCTATCTTAGTAGTAGTGTGGGTATTCAAGGACAGCTAGGGCATTTTTCCCGCAGCTATCTGGACTATACGGGTTTCAGTGTATTCTATACTCAAGTGGCGATCGATGGTGCATCTCCCTTTTTATTCGATCGCATGGTAGATCAAAGAATCCTCACTTTGGGATTAGTTCAGCAAATTTATGGAGGGTTAAGGGGTGGTGTAGAATCAGCCATTAATTTAGATAGCGGTTTAGCCTTAAATTATGAATTTACCTTAGAATACAGTCGGCGCACCCATGGTGTCATCCTCAGAATTAATCCTGTCCAAAGACTGGGAAGTTTCAGTCTTAGGATTAGTGATTTTAACTGGACTGGGGATTCACCCCCTTTTGATGATTAGCCGTATGAGCCTATCACCCGCAGAACAAGCCGAAGTCCTGCTTAATCATTACAGTTTTGATCTAGAGGGAAAAACCTCAAGTCAAATTATTATAAATTGGTCGGAAATATATGATGTGAATTGGCTGCATCTTGCTGTCATCGAAGCTCTCTATTTGGGGCGTTATAAATCTATTTCAGTCCAGCAAATACTAGAGCTATGGAAACGCCGCAATCAGCCAATATATCACTTTAATTCAGAGTTTGAGCGCTTAATTTGCAATAAATTACCCCATGCTTTTAAGGATTATAAAATTGTTGAAAATTCCATACAAGAAATCAAAGGGAAGGAAAATCCACCTGTAAACGAAATACCAGCTCCGGAAAAACCAGTTATTGAATCTCTCCCAGTGAGTGAGATCACCCCGACTCTGACGCTCCACTATTCAGACTTTTGTGCCAAATTGCAAGCTATTATCGAAAATAGTCAAACTGATGAATAATAGATACAGTTTGTTCGGAAGTCGCTTCAAAAATTACCCTGACCCTAAAGCCCTCTCCCCGGGGGGAGAGGCACTTAGACAAGTAAGCCATGATGACTGAAAGGGCTGTATTTCAAAGCAGAGACAAGTGGTAGCTTGTCTCTACGACGGGGAGCCATTTAGCTGGGGTAATTATCAATTATCAATTGTCAATTGTCAATTATGATGTAGGGGCTGATTACCCAGGGAATATTAAAGGGGTTATGTTTTTTTACTTTAAACCCATGCGAATTTCCGAGCAAAAAGAAGCCAAAGCCAATCCATTACTATAATGAACAATACTGGTTCGCAGGCGTAGATTAGGAATCAAATACCAGATCCTCTCCTCAGCTTTAAACTGATCAGACTCAAGCCATAAAGTCAAAACATCATCCTTACCCATGAGATAACGACCCATTAATTGAGTCTGGCGATCGCCCCCCTGCTGCAAAAGTTTTCCTTGTAGGGGACTGTCGCTGACGACTAGGGGAACCAAAACCGCCGAACCTCGTTGCTGATCAGGATTTGATTCTATAGTCCCTTCCCAAGTCAACTTTAAACCCTTAGCTACCAATGCCGTGTCAACGCCATGATGGGAGCAGATGTCTATAACAATAGCATCATCAGGGGAAAGGGCTTCCATGACCAAATTAGATTTACCCGCCTCCAGGCTACCGGAAGTCAAATTGTGTACAGTCCGCTGAGAAAACCACTTTCCCGCACTCAACTCAAAAAATTCGACAATATCCATGATTTTCGTCCATTGCAATTAACCAACAAATAGCTTAAACACTTTGGTTATTCAACACAACTGCTAAAAAGGCGGACCGGATAACTGATAAACTGTGGATTGGTTCAATACCCAAGGAGAACACTGGAAGTGGCAATCGAAATCGGTCAACGAGTCAAAGTCCGGCGCATTAGAGATCGCATACCGGGAAATATCGTTACTCAACTCAAGCAAAATCCATTTGGAACTGTCAAAGGCTTTAAAATGGTCGATGGCAGTGGTATTGGTTTTGTCGTCCAATTTGAAAATAGTCTATCGACTTGGTTTTTTGAAGATGAGCTAGAAAATGCTTAATGACAATCCATTATCCGCGATCAGCGGCTCAGGTGCGGTTCCTGGGATAGGATAAATAACTAATCCATGAGCGATCGCGTAAGGCTTAGGTAGCATATATCGCCTCTCATGGGGGGGTTTTACCTAGACTGCGCGATCGCCAACCATATAGGAAATCATTGATGGCTGTGATTCTGACATTTTTGGGTAAGGGTGGTACAGGTAGAACTACAATGGCGATCGCCACCGCTAAAGGACTCGCCGCCCAAGGTAAAAGGGTTTTACTGGCCACCTCCGACAGCGGGCCAGGACCATCCCTGCTACTGGGAACTCCTTTGACTACGACACCCACCCCTGTAGAAACTAACCTAAAAGCAGTACAATTCCAGTGCGCTGCTTTACTGGAAAGCAGTTGGGAACAACTCAAGACACTAGAGGCGCAATACCTACGCACTCCCTTTTTTAAAAACGTCTACGGTCAGGAATTGGGGGTATTACCAGGAATGGATAGCGCCCTAGCCCTCAATGCCCTGAGAGAATATGATCATAGTGGCGATTATGATGCGATCGTCTATGATGGCAATAACAGCCAGGAAACATTAAGGATGCTGGGAATGCCAGAAATTCTCAGTTGGTACATCCGAAGATTTCGGCAGGTATTTCTGGACTCGGACTTAGGAAAAGCACTATCTCCATTTGTGCAACCCATTGCTAGTACGGTGTTAAGTGTGGATATCTCTGGGGATACCTTCGCCGGACCTACTAAAGAAATGAGCAATGTTCTGGAACAGGGAAAATCCGCAGTATCAGACCCTAACCGAGTTAGTGCTTATCTGGTGACTACGGAAGATGAAGTGGCGCGGGCTACGGCTAGTTACCTATGGGGAAGCGCTCAACAGGTAGGCTTAACTGTGGGTGGTATTCTCCTCAACCAGAGCCAACAAACCAGCTATTTGGCTGACAGCTTCGCCCCCCTGACGGTTACAGCCATTCCAGAAGCTGCTTCCAACTGGGAAACTTTAATCAAAGCCCTACCGGACTTTAGCCAAGCCACCAGCGCCCCGCGTTCCATCTCTATTGATGTCGCGCGCCGTCATGTCACCCTATTTTTACCAGGATTTGATAAAAAACAGATCAAACTCACCCAATATGGTCCTGAACTGACTATTGAGGCTGGAGATCAACGCCGTAATATTTTGCTACCTCCTTCCCTGACTGGTCAACCTGTAACTGGGGCTAAATTTCAAAATGGCTATCTGATTGTTTCTCTTTGACCTCATGGTAGGGTGCGTCAGAAAAATTTCTAATAATTAATACCAGAAAAATCTGACCTGACGCACCACAAATGCGACTGCTGAATCGACCCCTACGGCGATCAGCCCAACTAACTTGTCTGATACATTTACGCGACATTTTTCCGGTTGTTCCCGGACAATGCGACGATAGCACTATTACCGGTTAAGGTAACA
>NZ_JBIMLI010000192.1:0-6731 GCF_051859755.1 Limnospira sp. | reverse complement strand
TTTATCCTCAACCCTTCTCGCTTATTATACCGTATTGCCCTAAAATATTAACCGAATTTGTGATTAAATCATGCTCTCATGTCAAGGGTAGCTTGAAACGAACCACAATCATCATTTCTAGCTGCCATCTGTTTAAAATTATCGGCTGGTTGGTAATAACCCCAGGTTAACAAATTTACGAGGGTTTTTGGGACTTAAAGGGCGGGGAGTGTCAAGCCTAGATTAGCTTGCTGTTGCCTTTTCACCTAGCAAAGAGTTAACAGTTTCGTCAAGGGGTGATATCATGTCGATGGAATTCACTCGTCGCTAAAAGGTAAGTTGGCATGGCATCAGTGTCTGTATCTCCCGTTGTACTCATCATATTAGACGGTTGGGGCTATCGTGAACAAACGGACGGAAATGCCATTGCTGTTGGCAATACCCCTGTAATGGATAGCCTTTGGACTGCTTATCCTCGAACATTAATTCAGGCTTCTGGTCGCGCTGTCGGTTTGCCCGATGGTCAGATGGGCAACTCAGAAGTCGGTCACTTGAATTTAGGGGCGGGACGAGTGGTTCCCCAAGAGTTGGTGAGGATTTCTGATGCGGTTTCTGATGGCACTATTCAGAATAATCCCGCTTTGAGTAAAGTTTGTGAGGAAGTTCGTCAGCGAGAGGCTAAGTTACATTTGATAGGTTTATGCTCTGATGGGGGTGTGCATTCCCATGTTGACCATCTCCTGGGATTGCTGGATATGGCTAAGGCTAAGGGGTTGTCTAATGTCTGTATTCATGGCATTACTGATGGCCGCGATACTAACCCTAATGATGGAATTAAGGTTCTTCAACAAATCCAAGACTACACTGAAAAAATCGGAGTGGGCCATATTGCGACTATTAGCGGCCGTTACTATGCTATGGATCGCGATAATCGATGGGAAAGGGTAAAAAAAGCCTATTCGATTCTGACTACCGATGGACCACAGAGCGATCGCACTATAGCTGAGATCATGAGGGAATCCTACGGAGAGGGTATCACCGATGAGTTCATTAACCCCATGAGAGTAGCGCCAGGGGCGATCGAACCCGGAGATGGGGTGATTTTCTTTAATTTCCGACCCGATCGCGCTAGACAGCTTACGCAAGCCTTGGTTATGGAGGATTTTGATGGGTTTGAACGGGAACTGATCCAACCCCTGAGTTTTGCGACTTTTACCCAGTATGACCCCAACTATCCCGTCGATGTCGCTTTTGAACCCCAAGGACTCGATAATATCTTAGGACAAGTAATTGCTGATCATGGCTTGAAACAACTGCGGACCGCCGAAACCGAAAAATATGCCCATGTGACTTATTTCTTTAATGGTGGTTTAGAACATCCTTTTGAGGGGGAAGATCGAGAACTCATTCCCAGTCCCGCCGTGGCTACCTATGACCAAAAACCCGAAATGTCTGCGGAGGAAGTCACAGAAGTGGCTCTTGAGGGTATCGCTAAAGGGATTTATTCTCTGATTGTGATCAATTATGCTAACCCCGATATGGTCGGTCACACCGGGATAATAGATGCTGCGGTTAAGGCTATTGAAACCGTCGATCGCTGTTTGGGAGAATTGTTAGCAGGTATCTCTAAAGCCGGGGGAACAGCCATTATTATTGCTGATCATGGTAATGCTGAATATATGTCCGATGAACAGGGTAATCCCTGGACTGCTCACACTACTAACCCAGTTCCTTTTATTCTGGTTGAAGGGGAAGTCCGTAAAATTCCTGGTCACGGGACTGATGTACCTTTGAGAAGTGATGGCTGTTTGGCGGATATAGCTCCGACTATTTTGGAAATACTCCAGTTACCACAACCTCCAGAAATGACCGGAACTTCCATGATTGTTAAATCTGAGTTATCCCTGACAGAAAATCGTAGTCCGGTCAGGGTTAGACTTTGAGCAGAAATTGGTTAAGGGAGCCGGGATAATTAATTATTAATTTTCCTGTTCCCGGTTGGGCTTAATTTCTCAAAAGATTGACAAGGGGTGGCAGATGGTGCTATGTTAGAGACTAACTTATAATTTTAATCTTGACGCAAAAAATAAAATTGTCAATATTCCCATTATCTAAAATAATAACACAAGTAACCCTCCTAAAGCAACCCCCCAGCGGAAGGAATTTTTTTTAACATTTCTTAACTTTTCTTTACAAAAGTTAACATAATCATCAGATGGTCCTAGTCTTCTGACTGGGTAAGGCTAGGCTGGGCGTTTTTGATGCGACGTTCTTGGGAGAGAATAATCAGTGTAGCTAAGGTTGACACGAACAACATCATGAGAGCAGCAACTGAGGCTTGGGTAAAGGCGACACTTTCTGCTGTGGCTTGCCAAATTTGGGTGGCTAAAGTACGAAAGCCAATGGGAGAGAGTAATAGAGTGGCTGGTAATTCCTTAATGGAGGTGAGGAAGATTAACATAGCGCCACTAATCACGCCAGGACGAACGAGTGGTAAGGTGACATGGCGTAGAGTTTCCCAGGGTGTGCGTCCCAAAATACGGGCAGATTCTTCTAGGTTTGGGGATACTTGAAGTAGTGAGCCGCGCAATGTTCCGACGGCTTGAGGAATGAATAAGACTAGATAAGCAAACAGCAACATGGGTAGTTGTTGATAAAGCCAGGGTACATAATTGGCTCCAAAGAAGACGAGGGAGAGTGATACGACAATTCCCGGCATTCCAAAACCGATGTAGGATGTGCGCTCTAAGATGGCTGTGAGGCGACTAGGAAAGCGGACGGCGAGAATGGCGATGGGGAGTGCAAACAGGGTGGAAATGATGGCAGCTAGACCTGAGCTATAGATGGAGTTGTAGGCGGCGGGTAACATCATTGTGATCAATTCTATGGGGTTTTGACCTACTCGCAGACCACGCCCTAACCAGAAGAATAAAACTCCGAGGGGCATTACTAGGGAAAATAGTGTAATCAGGATACAAAAACCGAGGGCTAACCAAGTCCAGCGACCTAGGGGAATCAAGGGTTGTTGATGTTGACTAGCTGAACCTCTACTATAATAGGCTGCTCGCGATCGCGCTCGATATTCTAGCAATAAAATCAACCCGACTAAGGCGATTAATACTAGGGATAAGGCGGCGGCCATACTACGGTCAAAACTGGTGCGATATTGCAAAAAAATGACGTAGGTAAAGGACTCAAACCGCATGAGTGCGGGAGTGCCAAAGTCTTGGAGCGCATAGAGTGAGACAAGTAGAGACCCGGCGGCGATCGCTGGCCGCAGTTGTGGTAAGGTGACTCGCCAGAAGGTTTGATAGGGAGTATATCCGAGAACCCGTGAGACTTCTTCCATGGCTGGGTCCATACCTTGTAAACTCGATCGCACTGTGAGCAATATGTAAGGGTAGGAAAATAGTGTGGTGGCGATAATTACTCCAGACCAGCCATAAATAGAGGGTAGCCGCTGGACTCCCAAGGGCTCGAGGAGAATTTGGAGCATACTGCCACGGGGTCCGACGAAGGCTAATAGGGCAAAACTGCCCACATAGGTGGGGATAGCTAGGGGTAAGGTGGTGACTACTGACCAAAAACGCCGCCCGGGTAAATTGGTGCGTACTATTAGAAATGCTAGGGGAATGGCAATCAAAGCAGATAGGAGTGTGACAGATAAGGCCATACCTATACTGTTGAAAAATACCTGAATGGTGCGGGGTCGGGATATAAGGGCGATGAAGGGGACTAATCCAATGCCCATGGCCCTAATTACTAGGTAAACCAGGGGTAATGCCATGCCTAAAGCGACTATGGCAGCCATGATGACTAAAAAAATGGGAGGATGCGATCGCTTGGTGGAGAAATAGCTATTTAAGGATAATGTTTTCTTTAGGTTAATAGTCATTTAATGAAGGGATAATAGGAAAAATTAGGGGGATATTATAAACGGAAGTACCTGAATAAGTCAGGCAAAAATCAGAAGCAATTATACCATAAATGGTAATAAACGTCTGTTTAAGGAGCAAGTTTTCTGAACAAATCAGGAAGAGGTCTAGTGCTTCCTGATTGATAGGATGGGGTTCCCTGGTTATAAAACTCCCGCTGCTCGCAGCAACTCTAGTGTTCCTTCCAAGTCTTCTAAGTTACTGAGATCGATATCTGGGGGATTAATCTGATCAATAGGAATCTGTCCATTTGGTGGTTCTATTCCATCAATTAAGGGATATTCACTATTCCCTTGGGCGAAGTGTTGCTGTGCTTCTGGAGTAAGCAGAAACTCGATAAAGACTTCTGCTACTTCGGGTTGGTCTGTGCTATCGATAATAGCGACTCCGGCTATATTGATCATGGAACCTACATCACCGGTGGCATAGTGATAGGATACGGGGAAATTGGGATCTTCGGCTATAAAGCGGAACAAGTAATAGTTATTTGTCAATCCCAGGGCTACTTCACCGCGCCCCAAGCCTTCGACAAGGGTTGTATTATTGCGATAGACCTGGGGGTTATTGGCTTGCATAGCTTCTACCCATTCTCTAGCGCGTTCTTCGCCTTCATGCTTTCGCAGAGCGGTCACAAAGGATTGGAAGGAGCCGTTAGTTGGAGCCCAGCCAATGCGTCCCGACCATTCGGGTTGTGTAAGTTCCCAAATGGAGTTAGGAACTTGATCGCTGCTGAGTAGATTTGTATTGTAGTTAAATACGCGCGCGCGTCCGGTAATACCAATCCATTGTCCTTCGCGAGAGCGGAACCTAGGGTCTACTTGATTGAGTAAGGTTTCTGGAATAGTACGGGTGCGCCCTTCTCTTTGCAGGGCACCTAAAGCTCCTGCATCTTGAGCAAAATAAATATCGGCTGGGGAATTTTGACCTTCTTCTAAGATGGTGGCGGCTAATTCGGCTGTATCCCCATAACGGACATTGACTTGAATGCCAGTTTCAGCTTGAAATCGCTCAAACATTGGACTAATTAGGTCTTCTCCGCGACCAGAATAAACGACTAAGGTTGCACCTGTTGTACCATTGGTGGCGGTTGTATCGGTGGTTGGTTGTTGTTGACCACAAGCGATGGAGATGGCGCTGGTGGCTATTGCTAACCCAATTAAAGAGATAACTTTTCTTCGTTTCATGTCATTTTCTCAAGTTTCAAGGTGAGCTGATATTCATAATATTTCTCAATTGCTGAGATATGAATAGCCCTAGTAATCGATTTTTGCAACCGCAGGCAGGGTATGATATGGATATTGGTGCAATGGTTGGTTGATAGTCTGTTATAACCAGGACACAACCTGGGACTTTCCTAGACATGGGCTACCATTCTGGCTTTAGTCCCACCAGCTAATTCAAAATTATTATAGATTAGTCTGGACTTTAATAAGAATAGTTGTCAATGGTCTGTCTGTCAATATGGCAGATATAGGATTTTGGTTTAGGGTGAGGCTAGGGATATAGTTAAACAGGGGGGTCGCGTTTAACAGCAAATGAGTCTATTGTTGTATAAAGATTTATAAAGTTTTCGGAAACGCGGTCTGCGTTTCATATCTGTTTGAGGAGTCCCATGAAGCAACTTCTGATGCAAGAGCGATTTTTTTTGACCATCCATATCCTGTCCACCCTGTTTGGTCTAGCGGGACTGCTAATAGTTCTACCTAATCCAGAACTAATTATTAACCTACCCCCCATAGGACAAAGTTTCTTTCAACTGAGTATGGCAGGGGGAGGAGTAGCTTATATTGTGTTTGGAGCGATCGCAGTTAGCTTATACGCCTATCGCACCCTAGGGCTGGTTACAACCCTAGGATTTATGGTGCCATCTATTGTCCTATCGCTGAGTAGTGAACTCCTGGGGACTAGCACAGGTTTTCCTTTCGGTCATTACCAATATCTAAACGGTTTAGGCTATAAAATCGCGGATCTAGTTCCGTTTACGATTCCCCTATCCTGGTTTTATATGGGTTTAACCTGCTACCTACTAGCGAGGGGTGGCTTAAAAGTAACGCTGGCTTCGAGTTGGGTGCGTCATGTAGCAGCTTTAGCGGTGGCCGCGATTTTATTAACGGCTTGGGATTTAGTCCTAGACCCGGCTATGAGTCAAGCACCTTTTCCGTTTTGGCAATTCCAAGAGGTAGGGGAATTTTTCGGAATGCCCTATCGTAATCTTACGGGATGGATGGGGACAGGTTTGGTGTTTATGACGGTGGCCGCGGTTTTATGGAGAGGTAAGCCGATTGTTTTATCTCGACCTCTGTTGACTCTACCTTTACTGGTGTATTTGACTAACTTTGGCTTTGGGGCGGTAATTACAGTGGTGGCTTTAGATCCTAAGTTTCTACTACCGACTCTATTAAGTGTATTATTTGGTGTGGTTCCGGCGATCGCCTTATGGTGGACTGCACTCAGACCAGATATGCCTACGTTAGAACCCAATTCTAACTCGCCAGAGGTGGCTGATTCTCCAATGAATGCGATCGCCAAATAAGATGATGATTGTGGTCGGTGGCATTCCCCTGGAGGTGAATTTGATTTTATCCCCAAAATTTAGGATTAACCCCCGACCCATTTGGTGATTTACCCCTAAATATCCCCTAAATGGCTCTATCCGTTATTAGACAATGGTTAGAGCCATTTACTATGGTGGTTGGTGGGCATTATTGAATAATTAGTCAGTGCGAGACGTTTAGGAGTGAAATAAGGCTGCAATGCCTGAAATAACCTCCTAGAGGGAAAATTAGACCTTCAACCAGTCTAACCCCTTAACTGTAT
>NZ_JBIMLI010000191.1:0-6749 GCF_051859755.1 Limnospira sp. | reverse complement strand
GTTACCTTAACGGGTAATAGTGCTATCGTCGCATTGTCAGGCAATAGCCGGATAAATGTCGCGTAAATGTATCAGATGTGAAATTCTGTCTCTGAGAGCCTTAATTGGGCTGTAAGCCTCTATAATTGTTGTTTGGGTAGGAGAGTTTGGCTTGAGGACGCATTCACAGGCTATACTAGCGGAATATGGCGAGTCATTTCTATGCTTCAATCTCAAAAGAATATGAGTTCTGATGTTCAAATCCTACAGCCCCAAGGTATTTTAGACGGTACTAAAGCTAGCCAATTCCGTCAGGATATTTCTAGGTTAGTTGAAAAGGGAGCTAAAACCATCTTGATTGATTTTCAGGATGTCACATTTATGGATAGCTCTGGTCTGGGGGCTCTGGTACTGGCTCTGAAAACGGTTCGAGCGGCAGATAGTAAATTGGTAATTTGTTCGATTAATGAACAGATTAGAATTCTGTTTGAACTAACCAGTATGGATCGAGTGTTTCAACCAATTTTTGAAAATCGACAGGAGTTTGAGAAAAAACAAAGTTACCTCGGCTAGTTATGCCAATCATCCTCTGAATTTTTAATCGGGGTTTTGGGAAATAAAAAACTGGTTTTGGGATAGATATTTGGGTCTGTGTAATTGATGTTGATATTATGCAGGCTCAACGGTTTTTATCAAAATTTATAACCATCAAAATATGATATTTTTTCATGCCAAATAATCACATATTTTTTAGGGTAAACTAACTTTTATAAGGGAGAAATCATCCTCAAAGGGATGGTCAAAATTGATGGTTTTGACGGCTTCTAAGATGTTATTTAAACTCCCGGATTGAAAGTTATTGTTTCTCATTAAAAGTTTAATAAAGGCATCCATTCCCCAAATATTACCACCGGGTTGATGAATTTCATAGACTCCATCACTAAAAATATAAAGGTTGCTGTTTTTTTCGACGTGACAAGAAGCGTCAATATAGGCAGCTTCTAGGAACATACCTACAGGCATTCCGGGGGTTTTTAATTGTTGAAATTGTAGATTATTGGGGTTTTTTCCAGATAGTAGAATGGCGGGAGGATGCCCAGCGCTAGAGTAAGTTAATTGTCGGGAAATGCGGTTATAAACGCCATACCAAATGGTGAAATATTTATCATTTTGATAGGTCATTTGGAAGGTAGTATTAAGCGATCGCAATACGTCACTAGGCTGATAATAGTTAATATTAGGGATAGCACGGGATCGCAATAAATTCAACACGGAAACCGAGGGCAATGCCGCCCTAAGTCCATGACCAGAAGTATCTAATAAATAGATAGATAAATGGTCGGCATCGAGCCAACAATAATCAAAACAGTCTCCCCCCAATTGCCGAGAGGGGATAAATTTTGCCTCAATACGCACAGGTTCTTCCAGGGGTTCAGGAAGTAGCGATCGCACATATTCGGCGGCTTCGGATAACTCAGTTTCCAATAACTGTTTTTGAGTTTGTAAATCTTGGCTAAGTTGATGAAGTCGCAGACCGGCTCTCACCCTAGCATATAACTCATTCATCTCAATAGGTTTAGACAGAAAATCATCAGCCCCGGCATCTAAACCCTTAACGCGATCATCAACAGCGGTCAGAGAAGTAAGTAAAAAAAACTGAGTAGTTGATAATTCCGGCATAGCCTTAACTTGTCGGCATACTTCAATTCCGGTCAGCCGAGGCATAATCCAATCACAAATCATCAAAGCCGGACGCAATTCTTTAGCCTTTTCTATGCCTTCCTCGCCATTACTAGCTACCACCACATCATAACCCTGCTTTTTGAGTGTTCTTTTGAGCAGTTCTCGAATTATGGTATCATCATCAATCACTAAAATTTTAAACATGGGCGCTGAGTTTAAACAATTAGAGGGACGGTCAAGCAAAGTTATCATTAACCATTAGGATCACCCAGAGCATCTCACCGGGGATGGCTATATTAGATGACAATGAACTAATCCTATACAGAACATTCAAGATAGAGTATAGTCTAATTACAAGATGGCTCGACGATCGCACCTATCGAAAAGTGATTAAATCTGAAGGTTCCCAACCTATCCCTTCTACATTCTGCCTGCAAACGGAAACCAGTTTGGATATGTTGGCAGATGTTTTAACATGGTTTGGCAAATTACAGCCACCATCAATTCCTAAGTCAGTCTGGCTGCGCTGTCAACTGGCATTAGCAGAAGGATTTACCAATGCTGTGCGACACGCGCACAAGGGACTGGCTGTAGATGTTCCTATTGAGATCGAGGTCAGTCTGTTTAACAATAGTATTGAAATCTGCATTTTTGATCACGGTCAACCGTTTGATTTAGATAAAAAACTGCTAGAGATGTCATCGAAAACCCATCAAGGTTCACCGGGAGGGCGGGGGTTGATGCTAATGCGAGATATTGCGGACAAGTTTAGTTATCGGCGGTGTGATCCTCACAGAAACTCTTTAGTGATCATCAAATATTTTTCACCGGACTGAGAGGGTTAAGCCATTGTAGGACTTCCCGTCTAAGTTGGTATAGGTCTTTATAGACTTCGTGTTTAAACCATTGTCCGATCGCGTCTAGGGGGCTAAATGATTCTCCTCGTGGCCAACTGATATCCTGGGCTAGGGGGGTCTGATGATCGCCTCGCAACTGCTGAAGTGTCACCAGTCCAGGAAATCTGTGGTTGAGAATTTGATAGAGTCCGCTACTTTGGTCGATGTTATCTTTACTGAATTGGATCAACAGGTTACGCCGGACTTGATAGCGATCGCCAACTAGGGAATTGGTCTGCTGTGGGGTCGGGGTAAATTCCACATCAATCACGGATGATAACTGTTCTACCAAAGGAATTGACTGTCGGGCGGTATAGTTATTAAAAGAGATCAAAATATTTCCCGCCCTTTCGACTTCAAACAAGGACCCGATCAGTAGATGCAGCTTGCACCCCATACTATGACCAATGCCATAAATTGGCAACCCCCGCCGCCGCAGTTTCTGGGCTGCAAATAGGTCTTCTAAGCCGTCCTCAAAGGTCCATAATACCTCACGCGCCATATTTCCATGATCAAGGGTATTAATAAATGGTGTAGCGATGATGGCATATCCCTGCAACCCTAGTTGTTCTAATAACCAACGATAGGTGATATGGGGGGCTGATGCTACAAACGCCCCACCGAGAAAATGTACGATCGCTTTGGGTTTTGGGGGAATTAACACCCAATTATCGGAAAATTCCAGCCAGTCCATGAGTTACCTTTTCCTACCGCTGTCAATTATAATCAAATCTGGGGGTCTGGTTAATGGCGATTTCGGATTGACCCGTGTTTTTTTTGATTAACCCGCCCCTGGTATTATAAATATCTACCAAAATATTGTTACACAAAGGCTTGCCCGTGTCTTCTAACTCTCCGGTTTTAATCCTCATTGACGGCCATTCCTTGGCTTTTCGCGCTTACTATGCTTTCGGGAAAAGTCGCAGCGGGGGACTGCGAACTTCTACAGGAATTCCTACCAGTGTCTGTTTTGGCTTTCTTCAATCTCTACTGGAAGTTATCGACATCTATAAACCGGAATTAGTGGCGATCGCTTTTGACCGGGCTGAACCCACTTTTCGCCATGAAGCTGATGCTAACTATAAGGCGGATCGCGCCGAAACCCCGGCAGATTTTATTCAGGATATCAATAACCTCCAACAATTATTAGAAGCCTTCCGTATACCGATTTTTTCGGTGGCTGGCTACGAGGCTGATGATGTTTTGGGAACTTTGGCAAATCGGGGAAGCGCCGCCGGATATCAGGTCAAAATTTTATCTGGTGATCAAGACTTATTTCAACTAATTGATGAGCAAAAACAGATTACGGTTTTACATTTAAGCCATGGGAAGGGTAGCAGTCCCCAGGAATTTGCCGCCCCCCAGGTTTATGAAAAATTAAGTATTAAACCAGAACAGGTGGTTGATTATAAAGCACTGTGTGGCGATCAGTCTGATTGTATTCCGGGGGTCCGAGGGATTGGGGAAAAAACGGCGGTTAAATTATTGGCGGAATATGGTTCCTTAGATAGTATTTATGAATCAGTCAATCAAATCAAAGGGGCGATCGCCAATAAACTTAAACAGGGTCAAGAATTGGCTTATCATTCTCAAAACATGGCGACGATTATCTGTGATGTCCCCCTAGATATTAACTGGGAAGATTGCCAACTACAGGGGTTTGATAGCCAGGAAATTATCCCTTTACTACAGCAGTTAGAGTTTCAAGTATTTATTGATAAAATCCATCAGCTTCAATCCCAATTTAAGGGATTAGTTGATGTGGAGATTAACTCAAGTAATTCGGAAGTAAGCTATCCCACAGAGTTGGATAGTTCCGAGGATAGTTCCGAGAATAATGATGATGATGATTTGTGGTTTTTTAGTGCTGAGGATACCGCCTTAGAAACTAAAGCGATCGCCAATTCTATTCATCCTCAAATCATCCAAACTCCCGAAGCCTTAGCCCTATTAGTTAATCGCCTAAAAACCCATACTAACCCGGATAAACCAGTCGCCTGGGATACAGAAACTACATCCTTAGAACCGAGGGATGCGAACTTAGTAGGAATTGGCTGTTGTTGGGGTTCGGAATTATCCGACCTGGCTTATATTCCCCTAAATCATACCCAGGGGGAAATGTTAAATATAGAGGAAGTTTTGCCGGCTTTGCGTCCGATTTTAGAGTCGGAAAACTACCCGAAAACCTTGCAAAATGCCAAATTCGATCGCTTAATCTTACGGAGTCAAGGAATTACCTTAAAAGGGGTAGTTTTTGACACTATGTTAGCCAGTTATGTAATCAATCCTGAATCATCCCACAATTTGACAGATTTATCATTAAGATATTTACCGGATTTAGGAATAGTCGCCCAGAGTTATAGTCAGTTAGTCCCCAAAGGCAAAACTATTGCGGATTTAGATATTAACACCGTCGCCAATTACTGCGGCTTAGATGTTTTTACCACCTTTCAAATCACCCAAAAAATGCAGGATATCCTCAAAGATGTACCACCATTAAATGATTTATTGAGACAGGTAGAACAACCCCTAGAACCGATTTTAGCCGGGATGGAGTTTCAGGGGATTAGGATTGATACAGACTACCTTAATCAACTATCAAAGCAGTTAGGTGAGACCTTGGAAAGTCTCGAAAAAGCATCTCATCAAGCCGCCGGAGAAGTGTTTAACTTAGGGTCGCCCAAACAATTGAGTGAGTTGTTATTTGATCGGCTACAATTAGACCGTAAAAAAAGCCGGAAGACTAAAACCGGATATTCTACAGATGCGACGGTTTTAGAAAAGTTAAAACATGACCATCCCGTGATTAATTATATCCTGGAATATCGGACGTTATCCAAATTAAAATCTACCTATGTGGATGCTTTACCCGAGTTGGTGCGAAGTGATACGGGTCGCATTCATACAGACTTTAATCAGGCGATTACATCAACAGGTCGTCTGTCTTCTTCCCACCCGAATTTACAGAATATACCTATCCGCACGGAGTTTTCTCGCCAAATTAGAAAAGCATTTATTCCTGAGTCTGGCTGGCTGTTAGTGTCGGCGGATTATTCTCAAATTGAGTTACGGATTTTAGCGCATTTAAGCCAGGAAAAGATGTTAATAGAGGCTTATAATACTAATCAAGATGTACATAGTTTGACCGCTCAATTGCTGTTTGATAAGGATGAAATTACAGCGGATGAAAGGCGCTTAGGAAAGATTATAAATTTTGGGGTTATTTATGGTATGGGTTCCCAAAGATTTGCGCGGGAAGTGGGGGTAAGTGCTACGGCTGGCAAACAGTTTATTGATAGGTTTAACTCTCAATATCCGGGAGTGTTTGAGTATTTGGAATCGCAAAAGTTGGCGGCTATTAATCAGGGTTATGTGGAAACTATTTTAGGGAGGCGGCGCTATTTTGAAAGTTTAAAAGGACGCGATCGCGATCGCCTTAACTACCAAGATGAACAAATGTTACGCGCCGCCGCTAATGCACCTATTCAGGGTTCAAGTGCTGATATTATTAAAATAGCGATGATTAAACTGGCTGAAATTCTCAAAAACTACCAAGCCAGACTATTATTACAAGTTCACGATGAACTGGTCTTTGAGGTTCCCTTATCAGAATGGGAGGAACTCCAACATCAAATTAAATCCACCATGGAAAATTGTCTATTTTTATCAGTTCCGTTGGTGGTAGATATTCACGCCGGGACAAATTGGATGGAAGCCAAATAATGGAGAATTGACAATTCTGGAAATTCTCTAATGTAGCTTGCATTAGTGCTTGAGTTTGACCGGAAACGGTAAATAATAGGGCTTCCCGATAAACCCGCGAGGCGGGATGATCAATTAAATTAGCCGCGCCGCTGGATACTGTCACCGCAGCATGGGCGCATTTTACGGCTAAAGCGATCGCCTTTCCTCGTAACTGTACCTGTTCAGAAAAGCTATAATTCCCGTCGGTAATTGCTGCCAATATTTCCCCCCGACAGCCTCCCAACTCTTCTGTGAGGGACTCCAGCGCCGACTCAATAAAAGCAAATTGTTTTTGCTCAAAAACCCTCTCAACAATGTCTAAACCCGCCCTAGCGCATCCCAGAGCGAAAAAACTGGGCTGTAATATAGAACAAGACAGAACACTTAGGACGTATAATGGAGAGGACGAGATGACTAAGAAGACCAAAAATGCCAGCCCCCTATAGT
>NZ_JBIMLI010000190.1:0-6834 GCF_051859755.1 Limnospira sp. | reverse complement strand
TGGCTATGACCAGGTGGGCGATTAGGTTTAGGGAGGAAGTCGCCGGTGTGTTCTTTTCTTTGCAGCCAGAGATTGATAGTGTTCCTGCTGACATGGAAAACTTGACTGGCTTCGGTTTTGGGTATACCGTCTAGTTCAATGGCATTAATAACTTTTTGTCTAAGGTCGTAACTGTAGGGGGCTGGCATTTTTGGTCTTCTGTAGATATCCTGGCCATTATACGTCCTAACTTTTCTGTCTTGTGCTATACAATTCCAAGACAACGGTAAACGCTTCGTGTTAATATGCAACTCGGTTAGATTCGTAAGCAGTTAGATTCAGAGATGTACATGATGTCCAATGGCAAGTCTCTCTTCTACTGATCACCCTAGATAGGCCATTAGGCTGTTGAAAAGGATTTAACCTGGAATTCTCTTATAGCTGCCTAAGTGTGAAATCCAAACGCATGAGTCCGACTACGGGGTTTTTATGGGGATGTGTGTTTACCTTAATGGTAGCCATGCTACTCCTATTCGCATGGTTATTTTTTAGTAACCAATCGTCTTTAGGAAAGGATGAACCATCACCCCCAAGTTTCCCATCTGGAATTCTCCCGCCACCGCCTAATGTGTCGGAGTCAACATTAGGGACGTTTCCCAATGGGCAGATTCCGATCCCCACCTTTCCTTTACCTCCCCCACCTAGTTCCTCTGATTCCTCAAGTTCTGGGTCTCATGTACTTCGAGAATGGGAAAGACAACAAACGACTAATCAACAAATCACTACTCAACTGGAACGACATCGGGTTCAGATTGACCAACTAACGAGTCAACTGGAGCGACATCGGGTTCAAATTGAAACTCTTACAACTCAGCTTGAACAGCAGCGAATGCAAAATGAACGCCTGACTATGCAACTGCAAGAACAGGAGCGTCGGGTTAGTAATTTGACTCTGGATCAAAACCGTTTATCTCAAGGCAATTCTGGCGGACATGGCTTGCAAACTGCTATGCTATGGTTTCTGGTGGGGGTGATTCTGGCTGTGGTCTTGGGTGGTAGTATTTTTGCGATCGCTTTAGTGGTGATGGCGGGTCAATCTAATCGTCGGTCTGAGTTGAAACGTTATTCAATTCAACCTATTGATATCTGGCCTTATCGGATTGAGGAAGAACCTGCTGACTTTTTGCCCCCGAATATGCGATCGCGTCGTTCCCGTTAAATCTGCCCCTAGCTGGCGGGGTAGGATAACTGGATCGCGAATAGCGAGTATCTTCTCTCTAGGTGCTTTTGCCCTATTCCTCAATTTGCCAAATATCGGTCATCTGATTTTCATCGACAATCCGTTTTGGGCGCAAAATCAGAATCACCCTGCCTAGCAGAGGCGTTTCGGGTTGGTCCTCAAACCATTGCAATTCTAGTTGACCCTCAATCTCCACTAGAAAATAACTGTCTGCTTGCCATGTTCTACCTGCGCGATCAATAACTGCAACTACTTCCTCAACCTGACCAGGGAGAGGAGTAGGAAGCTGGTCGCTTTGACATAAAATCACCACTGGGTCTTCAGAATTTCGGACTACCTGCCAACCTGGTAAAGCCAGCCAAGCACCTCCTCCATTAAATTTGATGATTCCAAAAGGTTCGATCGCCTCACACAGGGGAACAGCTTGCCAATCCTCCTTGTTGAGGGGAAACCTCCCCGCCACAGGTACAATACAAGGAAGTTCCTCAGACTCCTCTAAACGATACACTGGCAGGCGAGGGGCAGTTTTGGGATATGAAACCGTAAAATCAGTTAAAAGCTGTTCTAGCTGGCTTCTAGCCGCCGTAGATTTGACAAATTTTAGACCCTTAGCAATCAGGCGCGATCGCTCCTGGATATCCTTTTGTTGGCGAGCCAATTTGGCGAAATAATAGGCTACCATATCCCCGGCATCGGTAGAAAATCCTTCCGGCATACCCCCGCTCAGGGAAAAATCTTTCAGCGCCCTAGCGATATTTCGGGCTTCATCGGCATCTAAATTGTACTCGAGAATCAACCCCGCCGCCGCCACCCGCAGGGGTTGGGTGAGGATACGAAGTTCATAAAGGATATCGCTGCCTTTTTGCCAAAAATGCGATCGCACCTTCTCGGAGGCTTCCCCCTTAACCATGGAGTGGTAAACCTGAGAAGCGACAATTACCTGATTTTGTTGCACAGGTTCAAAACCAGTATCCTCAAAAATCTCCTGGGAATTTTTACCGCACTTTTGCAGAGTAGCACAGGCCTGACCCCACTCAACCCAACTCCCTTCTTTGCGTCTAAGTTGCTTAATCAAGGCTTGTTGGTCTACATTACTTTCGACCACTGGGGGTGTAAATTTCGGATTCGGGGATGTTTCAGTCATATTCGCAATTAGTATGATAGACAATCAGGGACTTAATCCCCACGACTAGCTCCCCACCATGGTCAAGGGTAGCCCTTGGGGTTCAAAGTGCTTTTTTTCGCAGGAATAGCAGTAGGGATTCCGCGATTTCTTGGGGCCAATGGTCTTGGGGATAATGTCCAGCCTTATCTAGTTTAACCAATACTGCCCCAGGAATCTTCTCGACCAAACTTTCAGCCATAGACAGATCTAGCCAAGGGTCAGCAGTCCCCCAGACAATCTCGGTGGGATGATCCCATTTGGGGAAGCCGGAGACAATTTCTTCCATAGCCTCCTTTAATTGTAGATTCTTAATGGTTGCCATGAGCGCCCGCCCGGTAGAGGAAGACTTGAGAAACGGACGGCGATAGACATCGAGATCTTTATCTTCAATCACATAACCGCTTCCTCCCTCCAGAGTGCGATCGACTAATAACGGGTCTTGAGTCATCATATCCCCGACAAAAGGCAATGACATCTGTTTGATTTTCCAGGGTAATTTTGCCTCGGTAGAGACAGGGGTATTTAATACTAACAGCCGTTCAATTTGTTCTGGGTGTCGCAGGGCATACTGTAACCCCACGGAACCTAAGAAACCTTGAACAACCAAATAAAACTTAGTTAATTTTAGGGTAGTTAAAAACTCTTCTAATCCTTGAATATACGCATCTGGAGTATAGGGGAAATCTCGTTTTTCGGGTTTCTCGGAAAATCCAGAACCCAGCCAGTCGGGTGCGATCGCTCGGTATCCCTTCTCGCCTACTTCCTCCATAATTACACTCCAACTGTAACTTTGAGAAATTAACCCATGTAAAAATAAGATAGGCGGTTTATCTGTCACTTCCCGGTTAATTTCCCGATAAAACCAGTCGAATTTTCCCGCTTTAATTGTTTCCGTTGCGATCGCCACTTTTAAAAAATTGATAAATTTGATTAATTTGCAGTGAGAAAGCCGGAGGCAGAATCCACAATTAACAACTATTAATTATCAATTATTTACCCTACCCCCGGACTTTCAACGTTGAAGCCAATGGACAGCCAGAATTAGAAATTCATCTCAGCCGCTTGGACTTTTTCCACTTGTTTTTTCTTGAGAACTAACAGAATCTGAGTTAGCATCACCAGGGCAAAAAATGCCAGCAGACCTTGAATCCGAGTCGAACTTTGGAGTACGATTTCAGTATCATCTTGACCAAAGCCACCCACATTAGGATTATTGGTTAATGAATCACCAGCCGCCACAGGTTGACCCTCAGAAACAATCAACTCAGGACCAGGAGGCACAGTTTCCACCACAGAATCACCCTCAGCAGTAGTGATAGTTACCTGGTAGCCAACATATTCTTCCTGAGTAATTTTGGTGATAGTTCCACCCACAGAGGCTTTATAAACCGTGTTATTGCTGGCATTACCCGCCGGGTAAAGTTGACCACGACCCCGGTTTCCGCCAGCGTAGACGGCATATTTACCAAAGTGGATAGACTTATCAGTAGCTGGATCTGGAGACAGAACCGGGAAGACAATTTCTTGGTATTGATCGCCAGGAATTGGACCAACGATCACCACATTTTCTTGATCAGCACTGTAGGGTTGGAAGTAAAGACCACCGACTTCCTCGGCGATCTCTTCAGGAATGCGATCGGCAGGAGCAATTTTAAAGCCTTCTGGAAGCATCAACACCGCTCCCACATTCAGAGCGCCTTTGCTACCATCACCCAACACCTGCTGTACATTAGTATCATAGGGGATTTTCACCACAGCCTTAAACACCGTATCAGGTAAGACAGACTGGGGAACCTCTACTTCTGTAGGTTTAGCAGCCAAGTGGCAGTTAGCACAAACAATACGGCCTGTAGCTTCTCTGGGAGTTTCTGGGGCAGTTTCCTGAGCCCAGAAAGGATAAGCCGCAGCACTCTGGGGTAATACCAAATCCCCGGCTAGGAACAGCCCTGCGGTTGCCACTGCAACTAATAACACCCGCAAAGTTGCCCCAATACCACGACGCAGAATTGCGAATCGGTCAGTGTTTGACATCGGAATGTTCTATCTCTCTCAAAATGTAAATTATCATTAGATCACAGATTGGGGATAGATCTTATTACCATCCCCCCTCTGAGTCTCAATTAAGCCCACCAGGGAGCTTCATTGGTGCGGAAATCGGTTTCAGTCCAGGGAATGAAACTTACTTTGTCGTCCACAACTTCGGTGTGAACCAGCGCCAAGGACAGGGGAGCCGGACCACGCACTACCTTACCAGTAGCATCATACTGGGAACCGTGGCAGGGACAGATAAATTTATTCTCGCTGCTGTTCCAGGGAACCACACAACCCAGGTGAGTACATACCGCATTCAGGCCATATTCAGCCAGGTTGCCATCATTTTCAATCACTAGGTAGGTAGGATCACCTTTGAGACCTTGAGCCAAGACGCGATCGCCTACATTATGAGTAGCCACAAATTGGCTGACTACTACATCATTACCCAAAGCATCTTTGGCGATCACACCGCCACCTGCTCCCCCAGTTGAAGGAGGAATAAAATATTTGACGAAGGGATACAGCGCACCTAGGGCCACCCCGGTTGCTGAACCAAAGGTCAGCAGATTCATAAATTGGCGACGTCCCATACTCGGAACATCAGAGTTAGCAGAAATTTGAGTCATGATCGACGCAGTTTGTCTGTGTTATGTTACTTGATCTTTACAAGTGCGAGACGTTCAGGCATGAAATAGGGTTGCAATACCCGAAATAACCGCCTGGTGAGGATTTCAACCCCTTGGTTGAATATAAGGAGCGCACTCCTGACCATCCTCATAACTGTTTATATGTCCCAAAGCGAAAGCAAGGCAGGGAACTCAAGGTCAATCCCACAAAGAAAATCGCAATACTCAATTATACAACATGGAGGATTAAAACCACTTGGGCGATTGTGGGAAAGAGTAACGGCGATAGCCACCCCCAGTTTCAGGATACACAACCCGTCAGATTGAAGCGGGGAACGGAAGGCGTGAGGGTAACCTATTCCCAATAATCCGACCACTGCCAACCATCCATGACTAAGGAAATCTGAATGTTCCGACTTGAACCATCGTAAATAATAAGCAGCGAAATAGGTTGATACGCTGCGCTCAAAAGAGCAAAGGGAAAAGTAGGAGTATTTGTAAGCTACCTACACAGACCTTTAAAAGTACCTCGGTGGATAGGACAAGTCTAAAGATGGAATGCCCATATAAACGGAACGTTATAAACCCTTTTAGGCTCTGATAATCTGGTCGAGAGAGTCAGTAGTGAAAAAGTGTAAGCGTATGCCTATTAGGGGGTGAGATGTGACCAGAAGCCAACGCCCGGCTGTAATGGACGGGATATGCTAACGGGTCACGGTTTGATTGCAAGGATAGAGTCGAGTAGGAGTCAAAATGACGAAATCGAGAGAAGGTAAAGGCTTCGATAAACGGAGACCTACTAAGACTACGAATGGATGGAGAAGTATCAACTGGGCTAAGGTTCAGCGATACGTCTTTAAGCTCCAAAAGAGGATATTTCAAGCAGCTAAATCGGGACAGGACGCAAAGGCAAGAAGGTGGCAACGTCTATTGGTGAAGTCATATTATGCCCGACTCTTAGCAGTGCGGCTGTAGGGGCGGGTTCCACGGTCAGCCATGCTTCCCAACAGTCAGCTTAATAAACCCGCCCCCCAAGATAATCAACGCAAGAAAACGGCTGGAGTCGATGGAGTAAGAGTAATCTCTCCAAGACAAAGTTTTGAGCTTGTTAAGAACATTAAGGGAAACCTCAAAGCAAAACCACTGCGACGGGTGTGGATTCCAAAACCCGGAATGGATGAAAAACGCCCTCTAGGAATACCCACAATCCAGGATAGAGCAAGGCAAGCCTTGGTTAAATCGGCACTCGAACCTGAATGGGAATCGAGATTTGAAAGCAACAGCTATGGGTTCCGACCCGGACGGTCAGCCCATGATGCAATATCCAGAATCTTTCAAAGTATAAACAAAGGAGGTTATTACATACTGGATGCAGATATAGCAAAATGCTCTTACCGTGAACCATGAATACCTACTTTCCAAAATTCATTGTCCAAGCAGTCTAAAGAGAGACCTGAAACAATGGCTCAAAGCAGGCGTGCTAGATAACGGCGTTTTCGATGATACAGAAACAGGGACACCCCAGGGAGGGGTAATAAGTCCACTCCTAGCCAACATCGCACTGTTGGGAATGGTTAGGTTCATAGAAACAATGTATCCTAAAAAGAGAAACGTGGTTCAAGCCACAACAATCAGATACGCCGATGATTTTGTAGTAATATCCCCATCACTTGAAATCATTGAACAGTGCAAAACTGCTATTTCCAAATGGTTAACCTACATTCCGCAGGTTGACAGGGAATAAAAGATATGGTGCTAGTCTAGGCTAGAAAGGGTTCCTTCGAGCGGTA
>NZ_JBIMLI010000189.1:0-6914 GCF_051859755.1 Limnospira sp. | reverse complement strand
TGACGGGGGGACGGGAAACGACTCTATCTTGGGGGGAAGTGGTAACGATACCCTCTTAGGGGGTCCTGGTGATGATACCCTCTTTGGTGAAGATGGAAACGACCTCCTACAAGCCGGGTCAGATAATAATCTCCTTTATGGCGGCAAGGATGACGATACCCTGTTGGGGGGTTCTGATAATGATACCCTCTTTGGCGGTTTAGGGGACGACCTCCTACAAGCCGGGTCAGGAGATAATATCCTTGATGGTGGTCCTGGTAATGATACCCTGTTGGGGGGTATTGGTAATGATTCCCTCTTTGGTGGGGAGGGGAATGATTGCTTATCTGGTGGCGGGGGGAATAATTGGCTAGAAGGTGGTGCAGGCGTAAACACCCTCACGGCTGGTACAGGGAATGATACCTTAGTCTACCTGTCCCCTAATGACAGAGGTACACAACCCGATCGCATATTAAACTTTACACCAAATAGCGATCGCCTAGTTTTTCAAAGCCAATCCCTAGAGGAAGGTGGTTTTGGTTTATCCGCTCTCAATACCGAGACCCAAACCCTCAACCCCGAACAGTTTACCACCAATCGAGAATCCCTACCCGAAAATACAGAAATCCCGATTCTGCTTTACGATACCATTACCGGACTTCTGGAATACGATATAGACGGCTTGGGAACCTCTCCACCTATAGCGATCGCGCAGTTACAATCAGAAGATGGCAGCATCCCCAATTTATCCCCCAATGATATTATCCTAGTTGATCCGGTTTCATTGACTCGCCCCGAAACCGTCAACATCATCGCCAGGGAAGTTCGCGCCGCCACTCCCCAGGAAATAGACGGAACCGACTCCGATGATACCATTTTTGCGATCGCGCCAGAACCCTTTAATCCCGTCGAAATTCCAGTTTTAGACAATGATAGTCCCGAGACAGGTTTATCTATCAGCAGCGTCAGCAACATCACAGGCGGGGACGTAGCCTTACTTAATAATAATACCATTGTCAGATTTACCCCCACATTGCCTGGGGGAACCGAAGCCAGCTTTACCTATACCGCCAGTGATGGCAACACCGAAGATAGTGCTAATGTATTTATCGATATTCTTCCCGTCACCCGTATTAACGGCTTAGGTGGCGATGATGTACTCTATGGTGGTTCAGGACCAGATCTCCTCTATGGCGGCGCGGGTAATGATTGCTTATTCGGAGAAGCAGGCGATGATACCCTCTTAGGAGATAGTGGTGATGATATCGTCTTTGGTGGTAGTGGTGATGATATCCTCTTTGGCGGTCCGGGAAATGACCAGCTATATGGAGGGGCTGATAATGATATTCTCTATGGTGGACAGGGTGATGATTTCCTATCAGGAGATGATGGCGATGATACCCTGTTTGGAAATGCCGGAAATGATACCCTATTCGGAGGTGCTGGCAATGATGTTTTTGCCTATATTTCCCGCAGTCAAATCACCACCGGAACTGATTTGATTTTGGACTTTACCCCCGGAAGCGATCGCCTTCTATTTGACCGTGAGGAATTCGGCTTTATTCAAATAGGTACTACCCCGGAAAATATCCTGAGTCCTCAACAATTGGTTCTCGTGGAAACCGGAACTTATCAAGATAATCTCAGCCTCATAAATAGTCCCATTCTCGCCTATGAATTACAGACCGGAAACCTGCTCTATGACCCGGACGGTTCAGGAACACAACCCCCCGAAATTATTGCTAATTTACAAGGCAACCCTCCCCTATCTGTTAATGATATCATCTTGATTGGTACAGCCGGAGACGATACCCTAGATGATGGTGATGATGATGATCCTACAGATGAAGATACTAGAAATATCACCGCCTTCGCTTTAATTAATGGTACTCCCGGAAATGATGCGATCGCTGCTAACGATACCATCGATTTTGTTGGCGTTCCCGTCACCATTCCCGCTTCTGATAATGAACGCATAGCCGTGATAAATACCATCACCGATTTAATCGGCGGAAATGTGAATATCCTAGAAGGTGGTACAGCCGCCGAGTTTATTCCCACCCTCCCCGGCGGAAATCTTGGCAGTTTTAGTTATGAAGCGATCGACTCCGAAGGAAATCTAATTAGAGTTCCCGTTAATGTTAATATTCTTACTGCCATTGATGGTAATGCAGGTGATGATACCCTCATTGGTTCTGATGGTGATGACTCCCTATTTGGTAATCTAGGTAATGATTGTTTAATTGGTGGTGCTGGGGATGATACCCTCGTCGGTGGTGAAGGAAGCGATACCTTTGCTTATCTATCTCCCAATCAAATTAATTTAGGAGTTGACCTAATTGTTGATTTTACCCCCGGAAGCGATCGCCTTCTATTTGACAGTGATCAATTCGGCTTCACCAGAGGTACTACCCCCGAAAATAGCCTGAGTCCTGAACAATTTATTTTCCTCGAAACCGGAGAATTTAATCCCGATAACCTCGACACCATTAGCAGTCCCATTCTCGCCTATGAATTACAGACCGGAAACCTTATCTATGACCCCGACGGTTCAGGAACACAACCCCCTGTAACCGTCGCCACATTTATCGGTAATCCCCGATTATCTATTGATGATATACTCTTAATTGGCGTACCCGGAGAAGATACTCTCGAACCACCCAACGGCGAAGAGACTTTGACTGGTGGGACTATTCCTTTTATTCCGACACTAGCACCAGACAATGATCCAGACACAGACGAGAAGTTAGAAGGATCTTTACAGGGAACCGGAGAAATAACTGGATTTTCTAACTTTAGAGATGCACTAACTAGTAACGGTTATTTGATTTCCGATTTAACTGGTCAGTGGGATGCTAATCTGATTAATACAGTCATTGATACAGACAATCAACAAACTCGTCTCTACAGCGATGGAAGTCTTGATTTACAGCTCAGAGGCGAAGATTTAGTTGGAGGTTCTTTCCCAGACCTGACACTGATATTCCCAGACCTGACACTGATATTGGGAGGTTTTTTCCCTGGACAGACAGATTCTTGGTTTCCTCAAAATCAATCAGAGAATAGTTCACCTGGGGTGCAACAAGCAGCCGAGGCGCTGTTAACAGACATCGGCGACCAAGGAATTAGATTTGTTTTTGATAACTTTGTTGAACAATGGATAATTGAATTAAACACCATGTAGGGGCGGGTTCTACTGTCAATCGTCAGTTCCCACCGACAATACCAATAAACCCGCCCTCACCCACCAGTAGGGGCGAAAAATTTTTCGATGCTACCATTGGTAATTAATCATTATCACTCATTCGTAGGGTGAGTCAGAGGGATAACCTATCGGGTGAACGGCAAATTTTGTTCATCTGATGCACCACCTTTCCCCTAGAAGGTGCGTCAGCATTAATCATCTCTGGAATTCCTAAGTATCGGGGTCTGACGCACCCTACAATATCGGGTTTCTCCCCCACAGGTCAAGAAACCCGGTTTCTCGAAGAAACCGGGTTTCTCCCCAATTATTAATTAATTCTTTCTTAGCGACCAGAAGGGGGTAAAGACCGAAAAATACCTCTACCTGTCGGTATTCTGCCATTATCTGGAGTCACTATAGAACGACCATTACGGGGAGATGGACCTCCATTCAAGTCTCCCCTACTCCTGTTTATGACCAGAGCGAGTTTAAAGACTACGTAGTGTATATAGCTCCCAAAGTTGAAGTTATAAAGCAGGGGGTAGTAACCCTGTTCCTACTGACAATAGGGTATCCACATCAGGAGCCGTGTGATGCGAAAGTATCAAGCACGGTTTTGAATGGGAGTTGGGGAAGGCGACTTCCCTTTCGACCCCTACCAAATAACTCTTTCTGTCAACCAATTAACTTAATCTTGAGGTGGAGCCCTTGCCAAAGTCGGTTAAATGTGATAAGGTAATCCGCCAGGGGTTAACTTAGGTTAATTATCAGCCAACATATATATTTTTTTAAGCCAATAAAATGCGGGAACTATTTTTTGACTTTGAAGATTTCCAAACTCGCAACTTTGCACCCATTGGCACAATCGATGGGGTGAGATTTTCCCCCAACGCCATAGCTTTGGTGAGTGTTGATGAAGGGGGAGAAGGCTTATTTGATGCCACCAGAACTTCCCCCCCTGGAACTACAGTTGTCTCCTATTCCGAACCTATTGTAAACACGGAAGATGCCGAAGATGCCGAAGATGCCGAAGAGATAGAAGTCAATGAATTAGTGACAGGCGATCACATTACCATTGACCTCAGAAATTTATCACCATTAAGCATAGGAGGGGGTAACTTTTCCTTTCACTACACCTCCCCAAATCGAGAACATACCGTCGAACTATTTGACCGAGAAGGCAATTCTCTAGGGACTGACGTTTTATTAGCCACCCCAGGAGAAACATTTAACGAATTTCGGCGCTTTAGTACCACCCTCCCTCGGAACACCGGAATTATTGCCATTGGTTCGGAAGCGACCGAATTAGCCATAGACAATATTAGAATCTCCTATTTTACCACCTCAACCCCCAGCTTAGTTGTCGGTACAGAAAATAATGATTTTCTCCAAGCCGCAGAACCCAGATTAATTATCCCCCTCCCGCCAGATTTTATTAGGGATGAAAAAGCGATCACTAATATTGGTAATGTCAGTAACGGGAGTGCTACCATTCTCCCTGGGGGAGTCGGAGTAGAATTTATCCCCGATACAACCTCCCTTGGCGGTTCTGGTAGCTTTGATTATACATTGCGCGATCGCCATAACCAATTTGCTACCGCTACCGCAACCATTAGTTTTCAGCCAGTAACAGCCATACAAGGGAGAGGCGGAAATGATACCCTAGTGGGAGACCAATTCGACCAAACCCTTGACGGGGGGACGGGAAACGACTCTATCTTGGGGGGAAGTGGTAACGATACCCTCTTAGGGGGTCCTGGTGATGATATCCTCTTTGGCGGTCCGGGAAATGACCTGCTATATGGAGGTGCTGATAATGATATTCTCTATGGCGGAAAGGGTGATGATTTCCTATCAGGAGATGATGGGGATGATACCCTGTTTGGAAATGCCGGAAATGATACCCTATTCGGAGGTGCTGGCAATGATGTTTTTGCCTATATTTCCCGCAGTCAAATCACCACCGGAACTGATTTGATTTTGGACTTTACCCCCGGAAGCGATCGCCTTCTATTTGACCGTGAGGAATTCGGCTTTATTCAAATAGGTACTACCCCGGAAAATATCCTGAGTCCTGAACAATTTATTTTCCTCGAAACCGGAGAATTTAATCCCGATAACCTCGACACCATTAGCAGTCCCATTCTCGCCTATGAATTACAGACCGGAAACCTTATCTATGACCCCGACGGTTCAGGAACACAACCCCCTGTAACCGTCGCCACATTTATCGGTAATCCCCGATTATCTATTGATGATATCCTCTTAATTGGCGTACCCGGAGAAGATACTCTCGAACCACCCAACGGCGAAGAGACTTTGACTGGTGGGACTATTCCTTTTATTCCGACACTAGCACCAGACAATGATCCAGACACAGACGAGAAGTTAGAAGGATCTTTACAGGGAACCGGAGAAATAACTGGATTTTCTAACTTTAGAGATGCACTAACTAGTAACGGTTATTTGATTTCCGATTTAACTGGTCAGTGGGATGCTAATCTGATTAATACAGTCATTGATACAGACAATCAACAAACTCGTCTCTACAGCGATGGAAGTCTTGATTTACAGCTCAGAGGCGAAGATTTAGTTGGAGGTTCTTTCCCAGACCTGACACTGATATTCCCAGACCTGACACTGATATTGGGAGGTTTTTTCCCTGGACAGACAGATTCTTGGTTTCCTCAAAATCAATCAGAGAATAGTTCACCTGGGGTGCAACAAGCAGCCGAGGCGCTGTTAACAGACATCGGCGACCAAGGAATTAGATTTGTTTTTGATAACTTTGTTGAACAATGGATAATTGAATTAAACACCATGTAGGGGCGGGTTCTACTGTCAATCGTCAGTTCCCACCGACAATACCAATAAACCCGCCCTCACCCACCAGTAGGGGCGAAAAATTTTTCGATGCTACCATTGGTAATTAATCATTATCACTCATTCGTAGGGTGAGTCAGGGGGATAACCTATCGGGTGAACGGCAAATTTTGTTCATCTGATGCACCACCTTTCCCCTAGAAGGTGCGTCAGCATTAATCATCTCTGGAATTCCTAAGTATCGGGGTCTGACGCACCCTACAATATCGGGTTTCTCCCCCACAGGTCAAGAAACCCGGTTTCTCGAAGAAACCGGGTTTCTCCCCAATTATTAATTAATTCTTTCTTAGCGACCAGAAGAGGGTAAAGACCGAAAAATACCTCTACCTGTCGGTATTCTGCCATTACTTGGAGTCCCATTAGAACCACCACCTCCGTTAGCCGGAGATAGACCCCCATTCAAGCCTCCCCTACTCCTGTTTACGTTGTTTTGTATGGTCTGTAGGGAATCAGATCCTGTGGTAATGGTTTCTGCTGCGCTACTACCATTACTACTCTCTAATGGGTCAGCAACACCCCCCAAAGCATCCCTAAGAAAAGTGTTGGTAAACCCAGGGTCTTGGGTTTCCTCAAAAAAAGGAGCCCTGATCCGCCCTTGAGCGATCGCATTTTCTGCTATAGTCCCCGTAGAGGCGATCGCGATCGCATCAGAACTTACCGCAGCCGTAATAGTCACCATTGGTAGGAGCCACAATAGTCTTGACAAATTAGCCATCATCTCAAATCCTCCTCAAATTATCAAATTAGTAGCTATGCCTTGAGATTAGATCCCAGACCTCAAATTTTCTGCTAAACTGATACATTTACGCGACATTTATCCGGCTATTGCCTGACAATGCGACGATAGCACTATTACCCGTTAAGGTAA
>NZ_JBIMLI010000188.1:0-6961 GCF_051859755.1 Limnospira sp. | reverse complement strand
TATCCTCAACTCTTCTCGCTTATTAGACCCTATTGCCCTAAAATATTAACCTAATTTGAGATTAAATCATGCTCTCCTAGGATAGATTTCTACATGAATACTCTGTGATATATTTTCAGCCGATATATCTTCAAGAATATCTTGATAGCTATATTCTTGAGCCGTCTATCATCGTCGCATAAATTTTGGACCCGAATTGTATCAGATTATGCGCTTCCGTGGTGATCTGGATCAACTAACCTGTGAGGTACAATTTCAGGCGATCGCTACACCAACACCGATCCTAAAGTTAATCAAAGTTGATCAAAGTTTAGCTAACGATGCCATGTCGCTCCGAAAACATTATTGACCCCAACTATAGTTTTCATGAAGATCCCCGACTTGTCAAGCTACACTGTCTCATAGACGCTAACAGTAAGGAACTTCGCGATTATGAAATTACAACCCCTGACCCCTTCTGCTTCGGACTCGGTTTCTGATCATGGGGTATCTGACCAAATGGGAACTTGGACTATTGAAGATAGCGAGAAACTCTACCACATTCAGGGGTGGGGTGAACCCTACTTTTCTATTAATGCTGCGGGTCATATCACGGTTTCCCCACAAGGCGATCGCGGTGGGTCTATTGATTTATATGAGTTGGTCGAGTCTCTGAAAAAACGAAATCTGGGGCTACCTTTACTGATCCGCTTTCCTGATATCCTGGAGGACCGCATTGAACGCCTAAACGCTTGTTTTTCTAAGGCGATCGCCCGCTATAATTATCCGGGAGTTTATCGGGGAGTTTATCCGGTTAAGTGTAACCAAGAACGTCATCTGATTGAGGATTTGGTGCGCTTTGGGGAGCCTTATCAATTGGGATTAGAGGCGGGTTCTAAACCGGAATTGTTGATTGCTTTGGCTTGTCTGACTACTCCCGGTGCTTTACTGATTTGTAATGGCTATAAAGACCGACAATATATCGAAACCGCCATGTTAGCCCAACGGTTGGGACGTAAAACTATTGTGGTGATGGAACAGTTAGAAGAAGTGGAATTAGCCATAGCCGCTAGTCAAAATCTGGGGATACAACCGATTTTAGGAGTGCGGGCGAAATTGGGAAGCCGAGGTGTAGGACGTTGGGGAGGTTCCACCGGCGATCGCGCTAAGTTTGGTTTAACTATTCCCGAAATTATCCAAGTATGCGATCGCCTCCAGGGTTTGGGAATGTTGGATTGTTTGCAGCTTCTACACTTCCATATTGGCTCACAAATCTCCTCTATTAGTGCGATTAAAGATGCCATCCGAGAAGCTAGTCAAATTTATGTGGAACTCGCTAAATTAGGCGCTAATATGCAATATCTGGATGTCGGCGGCGGCTTGGGGGTAGATTATGATGGTTCTAAAACTAACGCCCCCGCTTCCAAAAACTACAATATGCAAAACTATGCTAATGATATTGTGGCGGAAGTTAAGGAAGCCTGCGAACAGGGAAAAATTGATGCGCCTGTTTTAATTAGCGAAAGTGGAAGGGCGATCGCTTCTCATCAGTCTATCTTGGTTTTTGATATCCTGGGAAGTAGTGAACCCAGCACCGCCAACCCTCCGAATATTAATGATGATGACCATCTCCTACTCAGGAATTTAGCCGAAACCTATCAATCTATTAATCCCGATAATTACCAAGAAGCCTATCACGACGCGATCCAGTTTAAAGGGGAGGCGATTAGTGTCTTTAATTTCGGTTACTTGAATTTACGCGATCGCGCCAAAGCTGAACAATTATATTGGGCTTGTTGTCATAAAATCCGCGAGATTATTCGAGACTTGGAAATTATCCCGGATGATTTAAAGTCTATTGAGCAGATTATGGCTTCTATTTACTATGTAAATCTCTCCGTGTTCAAGTCTGCGCCGGACTCCTGGGCGATTGACCAACTCTTCCCGATTTTGCCAATTCATCGCCTTAATGAAGAACCAACTCAAAGGGCGACTTTGGCAGATTTGACCTGTGATAGTGATGGTAAAATAGACCGCTTTATCAATTGGGGAGATTCTAAACCCATCTTGGAACTGCACCCCTTAACCCCTTCACAGCCCTACTATTTGGGGATGTTTTTGGCGGGCGCATATCAGGAAATTATGGGGAATTTACATAACCTATTTGGCGATACCCATGTGGTTCATATTCAACTCAATCCTCAAGGTTATCAGGTAGAATATGTCATCAAAGGCGACACTATGAATGAGGTTTTGGGTTATGTACAATATGACAGTGAGGATTTGGTGGAAAGTATCCGCCGCCAAACTGAAAAAGCCCTTCAGTCCCAGAAAATTACCATCGAAGAATCTCAGCTTCTCCTACAAAACTATGAACGCAGTTTGACCCAATATACCTATTTGACCTCTCACTGATGCTCAAATTTTACGGAATGACCCCAATTTCAGCATAAAATAAGTTAAAATATACAGGTTTCCCTAAAGGGGATAATTTGAGACTATGAAAGCACAAGAAAATCGTCGGGTTCGCAAAGCTGTCATCACAGCCGCAGGATTTGGTACTCGGATGTTCCCAGCCTCCAAAATGATTAAAAAAGAGTTTTTCCCTATAGTTGATGCTGAGGGAATCGCTAAACCTGTGATTCAGGTGGTCGTGGAAGAGGCTATTAATGCTGGAATTGAAGAGGTCGGAATTATTGTTCAATCGGGCGATCGCTCCTTATTTGAGGACTATTTCCAAGGGTCTCCTAAACCGGAATTTTGGCGGAAATTGTCCCCCAGTAGTCGAGACTATAGCCACTATTTACAAACCTTGGGGGAACGGATTACTATTTTAACCCAGGAACAACAAGAAGGATTCGGTCATGCGGTTTTTTGTGCCGCCCCCTGGGTGCATGATGAGCCTTTTATGTTACTATTGGGTGACCATGTTTATGCTTCCGATTTGGAGGTAAACTGCGCCCGTCAATTGTTGGAGGTTTATGAGAAAGTTCAACAGAGTGTTATCGGTGTGCGAATTACTCCCGGCGATCGCATTCAGCACTATGGTTGTGTAGCCGGAACTCCGGTTAAAGATTCTGATTATTTATTTGACCTGACGGAAATCTATGAGAAGCCAACTCTCAATTATGCGCGGACAAATATGCGAGTTCCCGGACTGGAATGGGATCGGTTTTTGACTATATTTGGGCTGTATATCATTGAACCGAAAATCTTTGACCTCTTAGCCGACAATATCCGCCATGATGTCCGGGAAAAGGGAGAATATCAACTGACTTCCTGTTTGCAAACTCTCCTAGAAAAAGAACAAATTACTGGGTATCTTGTCCCAGGTCGCTGTTTTGATACGGGTCTACCAGAAACCTATTTTAAGACTCTGGTAGAATTCCGCAATATCAAGACTAAATCCTAGGGAGTACAGCCGATTTAATCAGGGGGGGGTTTATCAGTTACCCTCCCCAACCTTCCCTCAAAAAAAGGGGAATTTAGCGGCTATACATTTGGGTTAAATAGCGCAGGCGATCGCACAAAGGATGCGTTAACAATGTCGAACTTTCGTAGCGCCAACGCCAGTTTCCCGCATTGGTGCTAGGGTCATTCATCCTCCCTCGATTATCTAATCCTAACAGGTCTTGAAACGGGAAAATCGCCAGGTCAGCAATGGAACTTAGGGCTAACCGAATTAACGCCCAATTAATGTCCTCAATGGCTTCTGGGAAAGCATACCCTAAATAGCCAGCCACGTGCTGACGAATTTCGGGACTCATGGTTTGCCACCAACCCACTGTAGTATCATTGTCATGGGTTCCCGTGTAAACAATGGAATTTCTGGTATAATTATGGGGTAGATAGGGGTGGCGAGAATCTTCCCCAAATGCGAACATGAGGATTTTCATTCCCGGAAACTCAAAGCGATCGCGTAACTCTTCCACCTCTGGGGTAATGATTCCTAAATCTTCCGCTAAAACTGGTAAACTTCCTAACTGTTGACCGAGACTTTCAAAAAATTCCGCACCCGGTGCGGTCACCCACTCCCCATTCAAAGCCGAAGTTTCCCCAAAGGGAACCCGCCAATAGGCTTCAAAGCCTCGGAAATGGTCAACCCGAACCCAATCTACATATTCCAACGTGGCGCGGAATCTTTCAATCCACCAAGCAAAATTAGTCCGTTTTAGTTCATCCCAATCATAAACCGGATTCCCCCAAAGTTGTCCGGTAGCACTAAAATAGTCCGGCGGTACTCCCGCAATATAGGCAGGGTTCAGGGTTTCTGGGTCTAGTTGAAAGTTGTTGGGCGCAAACCAGACATCAGCACTATTATAGCACACATAAATCGAGATGTCACCAATAATTTTAATGCCCTTATTGTTGGTGTAGCGTCGCAGTTGACTCCACTGTTCAAAAAACTTGAATTGCAGAAACTTATGGTATATAATCTGGGTGTGGAGTTCTTCGGTTTTGGCTTGCAAGGCTTGGGGTTCTCGGCGAGCGATCGCAGGTTCCCACTGATTCCAGTCTTTACCGTCGTTCTGCTCTAGGAGTGCCATAAATAGGGCGTAATCATTGAGCCAGGAGGCTTTTTGTTGACAAAACTCCTCGAAAGGATGGTTAGGTTGTGATTGTAGGGACTCCCAGAAGCAATCAAAGGCTTGTTTGAGGTATTGTCCTTTATGAGCAATGACCCTGGGAAAGTCAACCCGCTGGGGGTTATGGTTATCTGGTAGGGGTAGCAATTCCCGGCTATTTAGCAGCCCTTCTTCCGCTAGGCGATCGAGAGAAATCAACAGAGGATTTCCCGCGAAGGTGCTAAAGTTCATAATGTAGGGGGAATGCTCATAACCGGTCGGACCGAGAGGCAGAATTTGCCAAACTTTCTGGCCACTGCGTTCGAGAAAATCGATAAACTCATAAGCGGCACGTCCCAAGTCACCAATACCAAAGCGACTGGGGAAGCTGGTGGGGTGTAGCAAGATACCGCTGGCTCGTTCAAGGTGCATAATTAATATATATTCCCGTAGAAACCGCTTTTATTTATATCACACAAATGATGCTGGATCTACCATGTATAACATGACCAAAAAAGCTGACCGATATAGTTTTTACCCAACTCCTGAACAGGAAAACCCACCAGGGAGAACTTGGATTTTGTGTCCCCACAGTGTACAACATGGGTAGGGGCGAAAAATCGGGGTCTTTTACTAGCCATGAGGGCGGAAATATGATGAAACGCTTATGGCGATCGCCACGGCTGCTGAAATCTCTTGTGGACGGATGTTCTCATGTCAAGCCACTTACTTTAGGTAATAGCGAATATGAATAGTTTAGTTGATACTCTGAGTCAAGTTTTGATTATTGCGTATAAAGAGCCTACTCAACAATTAGAAGAATACTTGACCAAAGAAGGATTTGAATGTCTAGTTATTCGCCAAGAAGATAAGCCAGAATATCAGCACTTTTCTCCAAGTTATAGGTGTATGCTCAACCACCGTCAGGCTTGGGAAATAGCGACTCAGCAGAGCCAGCCTAGTTTAATTGTGGAAGCGGATTTTGTTCCGGTTTTAGAATTTGGACAACTGCCTTTACCTTTTGATAAGGAATTGCCTAATCTCGGAATTACCTGGATTTATACTTGCAGCCCTCAAGTATATTGGGTCTCTCCAGAAGGATATGCCGAAGGTTTTTCAACCGGTATGGTAGCTTATATTGTCAGCCCCAAAGCCGCAGAACTTCTCATTAAATTCTCCGAGAAAATCACCGAAACAACTCAGGGAAAAACTTATTCTACTTGGGATTCGGAAATAGATACATTCTTGCGCTCTCATAATTTGCAAAACTTTATTCCTTTCCGCAATTACGGAGAACACGGAGGTTTGGCTAACCCTGAACACCGCAAACATGGTTTAAGTCCTGGTCATCAAGCCGATGTTCTCTGGGGAGAAATAGCCTTTGATCCATTATATACCCAGGCATATAATCCCCAACTGATACGCGCTAAAGCCCGCCTTAAAGGCATACTGCGATTACTAGCAGGTTATTTTGTCAGAATCAAAACACTCCGAAATAGTAGAGTTCCTTGGCGGTTAATTAGCTTTAGTTTTGGTCGCCAACTGACCTTGAGATTATAGGGAAAAAACCTGTGTTAGGAATACCCCCTATACTACAGAGGTGGCTTTCTAGCTTAGAAGCCACTTTCTGAAAACATTACCCTCACCCTAAATCCGAATCCCGGGGGGGAGAGGGGCTTCGAGATAGTATGGCCCAACTTTTTGGCCACTGCGTTCCAGGAAATCGATAAACTCATAAGCGGCACGTCCCAAGTCACCAAGACCAAAGCGACTGGGGAAGCTGGTGGGGTGTAGCAAGATACCGCTGGCTCGTTCAAGGTGCATAATTAAGATATATTCCCGTAGAAACCGCTTCTATTTATATCACAAAGCGATCGCCTTTTTGGGGGGATTATTGCCTCGGTTAAACTTAAATGAATTGTGGGGTATAATAGAGGGTATCCCCCAGCACGGTTGATGCAAATCACAACTAAGAGCGATGGGGATCACCTGTTAAGGTGATCCAACTCATATGTAGTCGTCTGTATAATCACAGAAAAAATCAGCCACTTGAGGGAAGATATATATATAGTGGAGCATTGAGGTTAGGCACATGAGCAGCTACTATAACAGTATGACCAATTCTAGCGGTTCCCTTGAGGAAATGTTTGGTCAAGTGATGTTTTCCAGTGTGGTGACGACTGAAGACCGCCAAAAGTTGAAAGCTACCCTCCTCAAAGAAACCATCACCGAGGATGAACAGGCGATTATTAACCGCTTGTTGTACAATGTACGCCGGGGATGGGTTAGACTGATTGACTGAAGTTTCATTAGTAACCCGTGTTATCCACTGTTTTGCTTGTGTCCCACGGTAGTCGCGATCGCCGCCCTCAATTAGCTGTAGATAAGTTAGCACAACAGTTGAGCGATCGCCTCAA
>NZ_JBIMLI010000187.1:0-7053 GCF_051859755.1 Limnospira sp. | reverse complement strand
CTCAACTCCAATCCCAGAATGAAGCGATCGCATCTCAACTCCAATCCCAGAATGAAGCGATCGCATCTCAATCCCAATCACGCTTAGAATCTCAGGTCAAAGCGATCGCATCTCAACTCCAATCCCAATCGTCACAGATAGAAGCGATCGCATCTCAACTCCAATCCCAGAATGAAGCGATCGCATCTCAACTCGAGTCGATAACTGAAGCCGTGGCAGATACTCCCATCGTGTCTTATTCTGGTTTTGATTATAGCCAACTCAACAGATTATTGAAATCAGGCCAGTGGAAAGCTGCCGACGAAGAAACGGCTAAGATGATGTTAGCGGTGGCGGGAAAAACCCAACGGGGATATTTAGACGACGATGATATCAAAAACTTTCCCTGCGAGGATTTGCGAATCATCGATGGTCTTTGGGTCAAACACAGCAGGGGACGCTTCGGGTTTAGTGTCCAGAAGCAAATTTACATCAATTGTGGAGGTAAGCCTGATGGAAGCTATCCAGGTGCTACAATCATAGAGCGGTATTGTGACGAGGTGGGATGGCGAGTGAATGGGTCGTATCTATCATCATGGTCTGATTGCACGTTTTCGGCGGCGGCGGCTCCCCGCGGCCATCTACCCTACCTACCCGCGAGCGTCCGACGTGTTACTTTGGACGGGTGGGACATGAATAATTGCTTGAAACATCTTCTCTCGCGCACAGACTTGTAACTTGTAGCATATAACCACTTCAGGCAGTTGTCAAGTTCTTGTTATGGGCAACTTTTTCACAGAAACATCGGCTTTTTCCTTATGGGGTGGCTTTGACCAACTTTTGGGGGACTTCTGCAACCTGATAACTTTCTATATCCGGGATATTCCCAGGAAGTTTCATCTGTCGGGGAGATGTATTTTTCCCACTGAGTGAAGAAACCCCGTTTCTATCAGGGTTATGGGTAAATACGGAAAGATGTCGGTAGTAACTGGGTTTCTGAAGCCGATCGCATCTATAATATGAATAGCCCTGCATCCACAGTCAAAAACCCGCGATGGCATCATATAAAATCGGTCTGGACTTCGGCACCACCAACTCCACTATATCCTACCTGGAAAACGGCGAACCGGTCGCCTTTAAATATGGCGAACAACAATCAATTCCCTCCTTCATCGCCTACGAAGACGACGGCTATATCGACATCGGAAAAGCGGCTAGACAAGCAGCAGCCAACGACCCGCAACTAGAAAGTTACGGTAACTTTAAAATGGACTTGCCGCTAACGGAAAACTTTGCCAATAATTACTCATCCCAACATACCCCCATCACCGTTACCACCGACTACCTGCGACAACTCCTCCTCTCCCCAGAAAATACCTACAGCTTCCGCCGCCAACAGGGGAAAATCGAGGGTTTGGTGGTGTCGGTGCCGGAAATTTGGCAGCGAGATATCTACAACCGGGGACGGGAAAACCTGCAAACTTTAATTGCCCAGAATTTGGGACTAGAAAAACAACTGATTCAACTGGTGAGTGAACCGGTGGCAGCCGCCGCCTATTACGCCTGGGAAACCCAACGCCGACACCAACGGGAAAATCAGGAACCTTTCCAAGGTAATCTCCTCGTTTGCGATATGGGTGGGGGAACTTTTGATGTCAGTTTGTGCCGCGTTTATGGAGACAAAAAGGTTGAGGTTTTGTACTTCGACGGAGAAGGCGATCGCGGTTTAGACTCAGCGGGGGTAGCCTTCGATCGCCGTTGTGTTATCCAAGCCTACCAACAAAAAAACGGCACAGAACCCGACCTCCACAGCCAGGAATTTATGCACCTCCTACAGAGCTTTGAAACGGTCAAAATCGAGGGGCATGACCGATACACCAGAAAACTCAAAAACTACTGCAAAAGCCCTTCAGACCTCGCAGAAGCCACGCTCTATAGCTTTTCTAGTGGCTATACCATCACCAACGAGCAAGTTTACCAAGCCTTCCAGCCGATCGCCGAGGGAATTTGCCGAGTATTAGAACGGGTAAATCAGTGGATGGCTAAACATCAGCAAGAATGCGATCGCATTTTTTTAGTGGGGGGATTTTGTCAGTTTTACCTAGTGCAAAAAACCATCCTAGATGCCCTAAAAATAACGGAGACAGACCCCCGAGTTGATAATGATTTTAACCTGATTCAGAGTGCCTTTGCCATTTCCTACGGTGCTTGTTTAATCGCCAATGGTTTAGTCCAACCCAGCGAAACCTACATCCACACTATCGGTATTGTGGTGGATATAATCACGGCTTCTATGGAAGTAGAAAAAACATTTATTCCCATCATTGAAGGAGGCACAAATTTAGACGACCTCGCCTCGGTATGCTTGGCGAATATCCCCCCTCTGGAAGCATTCCACGACACCCCAGAGGTGATATTAGGGGTGATTCCCCAATCCAAGGGACCAATTTTTAAAAAGGTTTTACCGGATACGGTCAAACTCCCAATCAGCGCCACCTCAGAAAAATGGCGGGTGGGAATGCGGGTGAACCGTTCCCAAGTAGCTTATTTGGCGATCGTCTCGGTGGGGGGAAAGCGAAAAGTTGAATATGAACTGGGAAATATCATCGCGCAAATGTTCCCAGGTTTTGTCATGCGTGAGGACGAATTTATCAACTGATTACCGAGGAAATATGGCGGTTTTTTTAGGCTACCAAAAAACTCTGCCACCAGGGGAGGAAATACCCCCCTAGGGTTTAAGTGCTATTCAACCGGGGATTAATGGGATTTTATTCAACTTCACTGACCCGCAACTGATAACGACCACGTCCAGTAGCATCATAGGAGTTGACAATCACCCGATAGGTTCCCGTTTCCGGTAAGGTAATAATGATGCGTGAATTGGTGTTAGTTTCATCAATATCATCATTTTCTTCCAGCAGTTCATCTTGGGGATTAAACAATGCTAAATAGGTGTCAAACTCAGAACTTTCCAGGAGAATCTTAACCCTTTTCCCAGCCTCCCCAAAGAAAGTATGTTGATGGAATAAACTACCATCAGTGGGCAAAACTGGATCGCCATCTCTCAGTTCCCCCTCTTCCAACAAAATAATTTCTCCCACGACAGGTTCTGTATCTTGCTGGGGTAAAGACTCCGACTCCGGGAGGGGGATATCAACGGCATCAGGTTCCATACCTTGAGCGAAAGAAGACTCTGAGGGAGCGAAAGAAGACTCTGAGGGAGCGAAAGAAGACTCTGAGGCGATCGCAGAAGAAAAAGGCAGTAGAATCGAAATGGGCAGAAGTGCGAATAGACTGGTGGCTGTAGCCGCGAAAACTTTAATAAGCATAAAAGACCTCAAACAACAAATTAGATTGACCAACCACCAACAGAAACAGTTTCCTCAGCATCAAACCTTATATAGAAACTTCACGAACTGTCAGCAGGTACTGACCACGACCGGTACTATCAAAAGCGTTAACCACGACTCGATAAGGACCAGTAGCAGGGAGAGTCACGGTCAGGCGGGAATTGGTATCGGCATCACTGATATCATCATTTTCACCAACCAGGCGACCATTGGGACCAAACAGCGCCAAATAAGTATCAAAATCAGAACTGGTTAGATCAATTCTCACCGATTGACCGGCCTCTCCATCAAAACTATACTCACGGTAAAGACTACCATCAGAAGGAAGTACAGAAGCGCTGTTAGGGTCTAACATTCCCGATTGACGCAAAATGACATCATCAGAAGAAGAGGGTAACTCGGAACGGCGATCGCCTGCAACCCGCAACCTTAATCGATAGTTTCCGGTTTCTCCAGCCTGGTAGGAGTTAGCCAGCAGGGTATAAGTGCCAGTGGCAGGTAATGTCACCTCAATGCGGGCATTGGTATTATCGCCCCCATCATCATCCTGAGCCAATTCATTGCCATCAATATCGAGTAGAATCAAATAGGAGTCGAAATCATCACTCATCATGTCGATGATTACCCGCTGACCTCGCTGCCCATCAAAAGTATAAAGATTGTAAAAACTGTTATCAACGGGTAGAACATTAGCACCTTCTGCTAGAACTCCCCTAACCTCCTGACCGTCTAATGATAAGTGTTTGGCATCCTGATTGTTAAACATAATCGGACGCTGTTGCTGGGCGGTGCGGGGGGCGCGTCCTTCTTTGGCGGCTTGCAAAAATGGGGGTACATTGTCTACGGAAATGGCAAAACCAATGCCAATATTGCCACCTCCACGACCTCTAGTAAAAATGGCGGTATTCACGCCAATTAATTCCCCTTGACTATTCAGCAGGGGTCCGCCAGAGTTACCTGGGTTGATAGCAGCATCAGTCTGAATTAAATTCCGTTCCTGGTCAATGCGGCTGACAATGCCGACGGTAAAGGTATTTTGGAATTGACCGAAGGGATTACCAATGGCAAAGGCCCTTTGTCCTACTCTGACGGAACCGGGTCTAGCAATGGGAATGGTCGGCAAATTTCTAGCATTGCGAATCCTCAGCAAAGCCAAATCTAGCCCATTCTCGCCATAAGCAACTACATCGGCAATCATTTTACGACCATCGGCAAGTGTTACCTCTACCTGACCGCCTTGGGAGACAACATGGGCGTTGGTAAGCACCATACCATCTGCGCTGATAATTGCACCGCTACCATTAGCTTTATCTGTGTTGATGGAAACTACAGCAGGACTGGCTGTTTCATAAACCCGGATATTCGTTTGTTCCTCGATATCGGAAGCGATGAGAATAGGAGAGGACTCTGGTTCGGTGATGGGGGAAATGGCACTAGCTGGGGCTATATTCAGACCTAGGCTGGTGCTAAGAGTTAAAAATCCAGATGTTATAATATTTAAGAATATATGCTGGTTCATCATGACTGTTTCCCTGATCAGGTATTTGGCTGTCAACTAGGGTGGGGGTTATGCTATTGATTGGATTTTTCTGGGGGAACAAAATTTAGAGCGATCGCTACTTGGGGGAAAATTACCACTACCTTCTAGTTTGACATACTCTACCCAAAACCCGGAAACTCTACCGGGAGTTTAGGGTATATTTAGGGCTTGACCGTATCGGTTATACACGACAATATCCCACTGCCCATTGAGACTAGACTCGAAAGCAATTACACTGGCATCAGCGTTAATGGTGGGATGGCGTACTTGAGCGTTGAGGCTGTCGGTCAGGTTTCTGAGTTGGCGGGTGTTTCGGTTATATAAATAAATATCTGATTGTCCGCCACGGGTAGAATTGAAAACAATATAATTCCCGTCGCTGGAAATGGCGGGTTCTGAGGCGATCGCATCTATGGAATTTAAGCCGGGTAGATCGATAAATTCGGCTTGTTGGCGATCATAAAGATAGATGTCTTGACGACCTTGGCGATCGGATGCGAAAACTAGATAATCAGAAGATATCTGGGGGTTCATCTCAGAACTGGGAGAGTTTACACTGTTTCCGCTCTTGTCGGGGGGTAAATTTAACAGTCGGGGATAGCCACCACAACCGCTAACCATTCCCACACAAATTACTAATAATCCGATTATAAATAGACGTTGGTAATATGGGTTGATCATGATTCAGACAAAGAGGTTTCTGTGTCGAGTTCAATATTCGGACCGCGATCGATAATTTCAATATCCCACTGACCTCGCCTAGATCCCTCAAAGCTGATATAACGACCATTAGGGCTGATGTGAGGATGTCTGACAGCACCTCGATATCCACGGGTGAGCATTTCTAATCGGTAGGTAAGGCGATCGTATAAGTATATATCAGCACGGCCTGAGTCATTGGCGCTATAAACTATATAACGCCCGGTATAACTTAGACTGGGGCTTTCCATTACTGTTAGCGATCGCCTCAATTCTAGCAAGGTTTTATAGCTACGTCGCCGCAGGTCATACAGGAACAATTGATTTTGACCTTCTCGGTTAGACACAAATGCCAAAAAACGACCGTTTCCACTTAATGCGGGTTGCTCATCGGTGGCTATGCTATTGATAGCACCATCAACCATAGAAGAATTGATGGCTACTGAACTACAGCCCACCATGAGCGCCTGAAACAGCAATAAAACCGCCAGGACGAATTTCGCCCTACCAGTCCCCTGACTCCGCCGCCAGGGAAATATTTTTCCCCACAGTCGGCTTTTAGAGTATTGGAAAATCCTAGTATTCCCCAGAGCGGTTGTAATCATCATCTGAGTAGTCTACTGGACGATACTCTACATAGTCGGTGGTCGCCACATCCCTCCGGTCTGGTCGATTGGCGGCTCTGGAAGACCGAGAAGACCGACTTCTGGGGGGTGATGGTTCATCTGTATCTGAGTAGGAGTATCCCACACTCTCAGCGCCGCTGCGGTCTACTGATGCAGGTCTACTGCTGCGAGTCCGACTCGGGCGACTATCGGTTTCTAGGTCAGATTCCCAGCCGTCTGATCTGGGTCTGCTGCTACGGTCGGGCGCAGTTCTGGGGCGCGATCTGCTACGTTCTACGGAACTATTGACGGCGCTACTACTGCGACGACTACTTGGGCGACGACGCTCCGATTCTGTATCATACATATCGGATTTGGAGGGGCGAGAATCTCGGCTTCCGCGAATTTGACGAGCCATGGGGGCGTACTCTTCGACGGGTTCGATTTCATCTAGTTCTGCATCTACCCGATAAACATCACTTACATAGCGATCGTCATCGACAAAAGATGCTCGTTCCTTAGCCTTAGTTGTCGCGACTCCCCGTAGTTTAATACTTTCGACTGCAAAGAAAATAGCAGTCCCAGTTAACATAAACTGACCAAAAGCCAGAATCGGGTCAAGTCTCCATCCCTGAAACAGAAGAATCCCGCCACAGAGTAAACCAACTGCAGCGAAGAAAATATCATGATCACGAGCTAACTTCGGCTTCCACGAACGGAGAAAATATAGCGCGGCACCAGCCACGGCTAGGACAATCCCTAGTAGGCTGCTCCAGTTCAATCCTAAATTGACCATTATCTAAATCTGATACATTTACGCGACATTTTTCCGGTTGTTCCCGGACAATGCGACGATAGCACTATTACCCGTTAAGGTAAC
>NZ_JBIMLI010000186.1:0-7165 GCF_051859755.1 Limnospira sp. | reverse complement strand
GTTCCTTAAAGATAGACGACAGAGCAACAGGCTGGCGCTCACCTGTGGGTGTCATCACCCCCTTAACGTAGGTCTAATCCTGGACCTGCATCTTGCAGACTCTGTGAGGAGTAATTTCCGCCTCCTGCCGGAAATTACCGGATTTTATGCAAGAGGATATCGCGTACTGAGACACTTAGCGCGAAACCCCTTGCTTTATGGATAAGGGTTATAACCCCGTTTTTTGGTAAAATCTTCAAGGTTTCTCTAACTTGGGTCAATGGGCTTAACTAGCGCACGAATTGCAATTGACGCGATGGGTGGAGATCATGCCCCCACAGAAGTAGTGGCGGGCGCGCTGATGGCACAGGAAAAATTTGGGGTTGATGTCATACTGGTGGGAGATCCTCAGCAGATTGAGGCATCCCTCAAAGAACACCACAGCAACTCACCATTGCCAGAAATTGTCCCCGCCGAAGGGACAATCGAAATGCACGAAGAACCATTAGGGGCGATTAAACGCAAGCCTAATGCTTCTATTAATGTTGCCATGAATTTGGTTAAACAAAAAAAAGCTGATGCGGTTGTATCTGCTGGTCACTCTGGGGCGGCGATGGCTTCGGCACTATTGCGGGTAGGACGCATTCGGGGTATTGATCGCCCCGCCATTGGTGCTGTGTTACCTACTATGGTGCGTTCTTCCCCGGTTCTGATTCTGGATGTGGGGGCTAATGTTGATTGTCGTCCTAAGTTCCTAGAACAGTTTGCTGTTATGGGAAGCATCTATAGCCAGTATGTTTTGGGTGTTGATAACCCGACTGTGGGATTACTCAATATTGGTGAAGAATCTTCTAAGGGTGATGATCTGGCGGTGCGGACTTATCAGATGCTACAAGAAAATTCTCTGATTTCTTTTGCTGGAAATGCTGAAGGACGAGATGTACTCACTGGTAAGTTTAATGTGATAGTTTGTGATGGCTTTGTGGGTAATGTACTATTGAAATTTGCCGAGGGAGTCGGAGAGGCGGTTCTCCAATTGCTGCGGGAGGAGTTATCTTCGGGACTGCGATCGCAATTGGGGGCTACTCTGCTGAAGCCTAGTTTAAAACGCTTTAAACAAAGGGTTGATCACGTTGAACATGGGGGAGCTTTACTTTTGGGTGTAGCCGGAATTTGCATTATTGGTCATGGGTCTTCTAAAGCCCCGACTATTTGTAATGCTATTCGCATGGCGCGAGATGCGGTTAATAATGAAGTGCTAGAACGCATTAATTTACAGTATCAAAAACACCAAAAACAGGCGATTGAACAAGAGTCATAATCTGGCGATCGTCGGATTTGGTGATCAGCCATATCCGGTGGGGAAAATTAATAATTGATCATTGTTAATTGTCAATTATCGATTTTACCCCCTCCCTGTACCGGAGGCCCCCCGTTTTGCCCCCTTTCATAGAAAATAGACATTTAAAGATACATGACAACCACAGGTATAGCTATTACAGGTAGCGGCGCGGCTACTCCGTCGGTTTTACTCGACAATCACCAACTTTCTCAACTGGTGGAAACCTCCGATGAGTGGATTAGTTCCCGCACAGGTATTCGTCAACGAGGCTTGGCGACCACAGAGGTAAGACTTAGCCAAATGGCGGCTTCCGCTTGCCAAAATGCGATCGCTATGGCTGGTGTACAACCTACTGATATTGATTTAATTATTCTCGCTACTTCCACCGCTGATGATTTATTTGGTAGTGCTAGTCAAATACAGGCACAAATTGGCGCGACTAAAGCGGTGGCTTTTGACTTGACTGCGGCTTGTTCTGGCTTTGTTTTTGGCTTGGTCACTGCTAGTCAGTTTATCCGTAACGGAGTTTATAAAAATGTGCTTTTAGTGGGGGCGGATATTCTCTCAAGATGGGTTGATTGGTCGGACCGCCGCACTTGTATTTTATTTGGAGATGGGGCGGGTGCGGTGGTTTTACAAGCCAGCGATCGCGATAATTTATTGGGTTTTGAACTCAAAAGTGATGGGAGTCTCAATAGTTCCCTTAACCTGGCTTGTCAACCAGAACCTAAGGCTTTGACTCCCGAAATTACTATCGGTCAAGGTAAGTATCTACCCATTACTATGAATGGTCAAGATATCTATCGCTTTGCTGTTAAAAAAGTCCCGGAAGTGGTCGAAAAAGCCCTATTTCACTCCGGCTTAACTGCTGCTGATGTCGATTGGCTTATCCTTCACCAAGCTAACCAACGGATTCTTGATGCTGTCGCTCAAAGGCTAAAAATCCCCCCCCATAAGGTGATTAGTAACCTCGCTAATTATGGTAATACTTCCGCCGCTTCTATTCCTTTGGCTCTTGATGAAGTAGTGCGATCGGGAAAAATACAATCCGGTGATATAATTGCTACAGCCGGATTTGGTGCAGGTTTAACCTGGGGTTCGGCAATCTTTAAATGGGGAAACTAATTAAAAGTTAAACCCCATTTTTTACTGTCCTATTTAGCTAAGGTTAACAAGCAAACAATAATGACTAAAACCGCATGGGTTTTTCCTGGACAAGGTTCACAGGCTGTCGGTATGGGTGCCGATTTATTTGATTCACCAGACGCACAACCTAAGTTACATCAAGCTGCTGATATCCTCGGTTGGTCTCTACCTGATTTGTGTCAGGGGGAGGCTGATAAATTGTCTCGCACTCTCTACACTCAGCCCTGTTTATATGTAGTCGAAACTCTCCTCGTTGATGCTCTCAAAAAACAAGGTCAAACTCCCGATTTAGTCGCGGGTCATAGTTTAGGAGAATATGTCGCTCTTTATGCTGCTGGAGTCTTTGATTTTGAGGCGGGTTTGCGTTTGGTTAAACATCGCGCCGAACTCATGGATAAGGCGGCGGGGGGACAAATGGCTGCTCTCATTGGCTTTAATGCTGAACAACTCAATCAACAACTAGAACAAACCGACAATGTGGTTTTGGCTAATGATAATAGTTCCGCTCAAGTCGTGATTTCAGGAACCCCAGAAGCCGTTGATAATCTCCTCAGTAAAATCAAGGTCAAACGAGCCGTTAAATTGAATGTATCGGGCGCTTTTCATTCCCCTTTAATGGCTGATGCTGCTACCCAATTTCAACAAGTTTTAGACTTAGTTCATTTTCAACAGGCTACCGTTCCGGTTTTGTCTAATGTAGACCCTACCCCCGCTACTGATGGGGAAATTCTCAAGGAACGTCTGGTTAAACAAATGACGGGTTCGGTGCGTTGGCGCGAAATTTGTTTACAACTTTCAGAACAGGGTATTCAAAAAGTGATAGAAGTCGGTCCTGGTCAAGTATTGACTGGATTAATTAAGCGGACCTGTTCCGGTTTGACCCTAGAAAATTGCGATCGCATTCCGCCATCCTAATTTCTTTAATCCTAATTGTACTGGGAGCATCCCGCTCCCTTCCCAATTAATTATCAATTACTAATTACTAATTATTAATTATTAACTCACTTTCCACCAAAGGTATGGTAAAATGGAACTGGCTGCCTTGGTTTTTCCCCAAAGAATCAGCCCAGATACGGCCTCCCCAACCCGTGACAATTTGCCTACCTATCGCCAATCCTAAACCCGTTCCCCCCACTGTGCGGCGTAGGGAACCCTCCTCCTGATAAAACCTATCAAAAACTTCCTCCAAGCGGTTAGGCTCAATTCCTCGTCCCGTATCAGCCACAGTCACCTCTAACATTCGATCGCCATTAGATTTAGCCTTAATAGTCACCTGACCCTCAGAACTGGTAAACTTGCAAGCATTATCTAACAGTTTAGTCAGCAATTCAACCAACCACTCACCATCAGCTTTAACTAACGGTAAATTATCATTAATTTCTACCTCAATTTTAGGCTTATTTTCCGCATATCTAGCACTCACACCACTAATAGCCAAATCAATACATTCTTCCAATCGCAAAGATTCCGGGTTCCAGTCCACTCTACCACTTTCTAAATGGGATAAAGTTAGAAAATCCTGCACCAATTTCCGCAGACGTTCCGCGTCAGCTTGAGCCGTTTCTAACATCACCTCTCGCATTTCCAAAGGCATATCTGGTTCCTGACTCAAAGACTCCAAACAGACCTGAATTGTAGATAAAGGAGTCCTTAATTCATGACCTGTAATGGCAATCAAATTGCTGCGAGTCCTTTCTAACGCTTCCAATTGCCGATTCAATTCCTCAAGATTTGCATGAGTTTCCGCCTGAATTAAAGCCGCAGCCAACTGAGTAGCGATCGCATCCATCAAAGACAGCTCATCATCTTCCCAACTGCGACAAACCGAATTACACTGATGCAATTCTACCATCCCCAAAAGCCGACCTTGCGACAAAATCGGCACCATCAACCAGCCGCCAATTTCCCATTTTTCAGCCAGTTTAGCCAAAATATTCTCACCCTCATCTATCCCATAATCCACCTCCCCCGGTTCCCCCAAATACACATAACGTTGTTGTTGTAGAACCTGTATAAATAAAGGGTTATTTTCCAGCCACCAAGTCTCCCCCCGTAAAGATTTAACCTTTGTTCCCTCCGGTTGTTCAGGGCACGATCGCAGATATTCATGTTCAATAACAACACTTTTATCAGTAGACTTACACCGATAAATTAAACATCGATGAGCCTGCATTGCTTCCCCAAATTCACGAGTAGCAATTTCCAGAACTTCTTCCGGGTCAAGAGATTGACGAATAGCCGCTGTGATGGAATTAACCAATCGCTCCTTCCACTCCTGAACCGCCAAAGAACGATAAACCCGCAGTAACTTATGTTGACCTGCTTGTAAATAAGTTACCAAACGATGAGCAAACGGATCATTTAGTGGCGAGTCTAGCTCAACTTCCTCCTTCGGATTGTGCCGAGATTTGCGAGTTGTGGATTTCCCTTTTTTATCCAGCTTTTTCGGTAAATTAAAGCTATTAACAGCCTCTTCAATTTTGCCTTGTATTTCCGGTCGATAATACTTAACTCTTCCTAGTAAAAGGATCGCGACTTGGGAACAAATCTGACGATGAGAAGTCCATACACCCTCAAAGGGACGCGCTTGGTCCATCGTCAACTGTTCTGACATCTCGGAATTTTCCGCTAAATCCTCACGTTCAATACAAACCAGACAGCTTGCATAATTCTCCCCTAACACCACTAAATTCCATTCCTTACTCAATATATCTTCCGGTGGAAAAGCCACAGTTTCATAAGCATCAGAAGCATTTTTAAACTCAGTTTCTGGTGCAGCCATCACATAAACTTGAGACGTTAAAGCAGCAATTCGCCGATATCTATGTGCTTCCTGACGATAAAACCTTTCTCGCTGAAATGTAGCAATCACCAACGGAGAATCTGACCCCGCCAACACCTGATCTTCCATAGCATGAGAGAGAGCAATTAGGGAAGATTTAAAGTATATTTGAGGTCTAATCTGTGGTTGACACTGCACCAATTCTGCTAGAATTGACATGGAAATGCTCATATATTTTTCCCCCGCAGATTTTCTTCCCAGGAAATTGTATAAAAGCGATCGCCATAATGGTCACAGGGGTAAACTGGGGGAATATGTACTGATTCTGAACGCGCCAACAACAGCCAATGACCACTTTCCGTCACATAGCCAATTTCTACAATATAGTCGCGATCGCTCATCGGTACCGGAATATACCATTCCTGCGTTAACTCATCGCACTCATATTGTTTCATACTGTGGGGACGCTGCTTATCCATATCGATCCAGGTGACATCGTAAACCCGCAGCGCCAGTTGTTTACCTCCTTTTTGTCGCAAGGGTTCTCGATACTCATTACCAATATCCCAATAAGCATAAGCCCAACTGGGATCTCGTGGCAACAACACGATACATTTCTGATTATAGCCACCCGGTAAATCCGGGAGTCCTTCATCTACATCCAAACCTATAATTTCGCCATCATCCTGTTGACCTACATTGAATTTTTTCGATTCCACATCTAACTGACTGCGATCGTCTCCTCCTCCCACTACCCATGCTTGACCACCTGTTAGCGTTGCTTGCTTCAAATTCTCATCCGCCTCTCCATCCCTTTCCGACACCTCATCGGAGGAATCTCCTAACTCAATTTCCGCTACCTCAGAAACCTCCTGAGTTTCCGCATCTTCCACAACTTCTAATTCCGAGACCCTTTCCGAATCCGAATCCCCAATATCTGCTACCTGGTAACTCTCCTGACTCTCCTGAGTTTCCGCATCTTCCACCACCTCTGATTCCGAGACCCTTTCCGAATCCGAATCCCCAATATCTGCTACCTGGTAACTCTCCTCAGTTTCCACATCTTCCACCACCTCGGATTGGGAGATAACTTCCTCCAACTCATCCCCAATATCTGCTACCTGGTAACTCTCCTCAGTTTCCACATCTTCCACCACCTCGGATTGGGAGACAGTTTCTGAGACTGTTTGGAAATCGAAAGTTTTGGCTGATAGTTCTGGAGAAATAAGCGTTGATGTTTCTTCAGGTTTAGTATCAGAGGATATAGAAGTTTTTGCCGATTCATGTAATGCTAGCGTTGTAGATGTATCCTTTGACATCTGCGATAAGGTTGTCGATGCTAAATCCGGGGTTGGTTCAGGTTGAAGGGATTGTCCTAAACCCTCAGTTTTAGCCTGTGCTGACCTCAAATAGCGATCGCGCTTTCTCCAGAGCAGAAAAGCAATTAAGACAGCAATAGATAATAGTATTAATAACCACAGGAGAAACTGTCCCGACGATGAAGCAGCCACCAATCCTGCGGGGTCAGTCCTACTAGGTGCTGATTCTACAGACCTTCCCTCTGAACTCTCCGATAAAGGTTCAGCCTGAGATAAAACCACTTCATTGGTCGCCAACCCAGTCGAGGTCAAAGCCGTTCTCGAACGATTTGGGTATAATTGAGCAGAGACCAACCTAGAAGTCGCCAAAGACTTAGGAGCGAGATCAAGGATACAGACCAACGCCAAGGTAGCAATTGATGTTTTTCTTTTATATGACATAAGTGGCAGACCCACAATCGGGATGTTCCAGTCAGCATTACACAGAGCCTGCTCGCATTTTATCATAACAATGTCGCCCCATTTACCAAAGATCCTGGGTCTAAAGCCCCGTCCTAGAAGGACGGCTTTTTATGTTATACTATTTTGTTTGTGCGA